>CBDUDJ010000159.1:0-5800 GCA_965365885.1 uncultured Gammaproteobacteria bacterium | reverse complement strand
GCTATCGAGAGCAGAGAAACGATGAGGTAGATCAAGGCGTGCGAGGCGTTGGTGCGCGAGATCACCAGGGTCGTTGCGATCACCGAAACCGTGGCGGCAATGTAGAAAAGTACGAGTTCCATGTTACGTTTTCCGCTTTAGCACATCGTTCTCATCAAGGCAGCAAGCTGCGGACGTCGACCGGGGCAGACTCCTTCGCTGCCTCGCCTTTGCCCTTGCCGTCGATGGTTTTTCCAGCAACCCGCCAGAAGCTGTAGTCGGGGTACTTGCCCACTCCGCTGATCAGCAGATGCTCTTTTTCGTAGACCAGATTGTTGCGGTCCTGCTCACACAGTTCGAAATCGGGCGTGAGCTGGATGGCGTAGGTTGGGCACGCCTCTTCGCACATCCCGCAGAGGATGCAGCGCGAGAAATTTATTCTGAAAAATTCCGGGTACCAGCGGCCGTCCGCACTTTCGGTTTTCTGCAGAGCGATGCAATCCACCGGACAGACCACCGCGCACAGATTGCAGGCAACGCAGCGCTCTTCACCATCCGGATCGCGGGTGAGGACGATCCTGCCGCGGTAGCGTGGCGCCATATAGGGCATCACCTCGGGATACTGCACGGTTTCGGCTGCGGTGAAGAGATGCTTGAAGACTTCCCAGAGCGTGCGCAGGTGGCTGAACATAGTCTAGGCCTCCCAGGCGAGCGCTATCGCGCCGGTTATCAATATGTTCACAAGGGTCACAGGTAAAAGGATTTTCCAACCCAGTGACATCAGCTGGTCATAACGCGGTCGTGGAATTGCCGCTCGCAACAACACGAAAAAGCAGATTGCCGTTGCCGTCTTCAACGTGAACCAGACAATGGGCGGGAGAAACGCCGGACCCAGCCAGCCGCCGAAAAAGAGGGTCACGATCATGGCAGACGTCAGGATGACGGAAAGATATTCACCCACCATGATCAGGGCAAACTTCATGCCCGAATACTCGGTGTGAAAACCCGCTGCCAGTTCGTGTTCCGCCTCGGGCAGGTCAAAAGGCAGACGGTGTGACTCCGCGATTCCAGCAAGAAGGAAGACGAAGAATCCAAGTATCTGCGGGATGACAAACCAGACGTCGCGTTGCGCTTCGACGATCGTGTTCAAATTAAACGAGCCGGTGAGCATGACGACGCCGACGATCGACAAACCCATGAAGACCTCGTAGGTAACCATCTGCGAGGCGCTGCGCAGACCGCCGAGCAACGAGTATTTGTTGTTGCTGGCAAGACCACTGAGCAGTACGCCATAGACGGCAAGTGAGGTCATTGCGAGGAAAAACAGCACGCCGATATTGAGATCGATGATGTGCAGACCGGGGCCGAAAGGAACCACGGCAAATCCCATCAACATCCCGGCCACGATCGCCGTGGGTGCCAGTGTGAAAACTATGCGGTCGGCAAAGGGTGGCACCCAGTCGTCCTTGGTAAAAAGTTTGACCATGTCTGCGATGATCTGCAGTAACCCGAAGGGGCCGAGGCGGTTGGGCCCAAGCCGGTCCTGCCAGAATCCCAGCAAGCGGCGTTCCCACCAGACGAGCGCAACCGCACCGAACATCGCGCCGAGTAGAACGGGCAGGATCATGATGATACCCATCTCCATCAGCGCACCTCCTGCAACACGCGCTCACCCAACATGCGACCGTCGCTCTGTAACAGCCAATCGATTTTCAGTTCAGATTCAGACACGTGTTACCCCTTCGCAATCAGTTCCTGTGACAAGTCCCGCTTGCGCTCGAATGTGGGATCCGCACGCAGAGACACAGCCTCTTCAGGCGGGCTGCCGCCAGAGCCTGGAAAGCCGAGTGTCATGCCGGCAGCGCCCGGTGCGATGCCCGGCTCAATGCGAACCTCGAAAGCCACCTCGAATTCCTCGCACGTCACTCCGTCACCAGCTTTGACGCCGAGCCTTGCCGCATCATCCGGATGCAACAGCACAAAGGGATCACAGGCTCTGTCGATGATGGCTGGTGCGTGCATTGAGAGTTCGTCACTGCCGAAAATGTGTTGCAGGGGCAATACGCGAAACCCATCAGCGGCTGCAGAAATACCTGCGGATGTGGCTGCCGGGGAGTAAGGCGAGTGCTGCGAGATAGCCGAGTCAGTGTCGGCAATCAGGCGAACACCGGGGTTGCCGCCTCGCAGATCGCCGCCGATTTCCTCCTGAAATTTGAAGACCGATTGATTCGAGTTCCAGCCCGGCGCCCAGACATAGGGAATCAGTTCTCCAGGCTGGTTGCGATTCAGGCCTTCCATCGAGTAAGACAAAGGTGTCTGGTCATCTACCCGGGTTTTCGGCTCGTGGATGTTCACATGCGCGTTCATCGCGGTTCGGCCGCTGTAACGGTGTGGCGCGCGCGGGATACGCATACCCGCAGTGTTTCTGAAATCCGCAGTTGGGGCCACAGCGATCGCGGCACTCATGCCTGGCGCCTCGGCACAGGTGGCCAGCACATCATCGACGTGTTGCCAATCGAGTTCGTTGCGCCGTGCCTCCCGGGCAATCCGGCTGAACCACTCCCAGCTCGCTGCGATGTCTCCGGCTGGCGCGAATACTTCGTAGAATCGTTGCGCCCTGGTCTCAAAGTTGACGAAGCTGCCAGTGGATTCCGCAAACGTCGCAGCCGGCAGGACGATGTCTGCGCGGTCGGCCGTGGGTGTGTCCAGGCAATCGAGCACTACGAGGTTCTTTATCCCGGTAAGTGCCCGCTCCACCAGAGTGCGGGATGCGCGTCGAAACAGATCGTTTTCGGCAACGATCAGCGTGTCGATTTCGCCGCTGGCAGCGGCTTCGAGCAGGCCCTGCATGTGCCAGCCGGTGGCGAGCATCGCGGTGCCATAGGTATTAGCTTCCGGCGGCGCAAGGAGCAAGGCGGCATCGCTGCCATTGTCGCGCAAGGCCCAGGCCACGTTGGCAGCGGCCTGAATGACACCTGCATTCTGTGTGCCGAAACCCGCAACGATCAGCGGTCGTTGTGCGTTGGCCAGCGCGTGGACTGCTGCGCTGACAAACTCGTCAGCCGTAGAGGCATCCGCGGCTGCCGCCGTTCCGGCAATCGAGGTCGCTGCCGGATAGTGTGAGTTGAGGGCATTGGCGATATTGAAACCGGCCGCGGCGATGGCCTCGGGCGTACCGTGTAGCCGGCCGCTTGCAATGTCGTCTAATCCCGTAGCGGCAATCGAAGCGATCAAGAGCGGATTCTTCGCGCCCTGCGCGTGACCACGGACTCCAGCATCCTGCCATTGCGGGATGCCAGCAATCTGCGCCATCTCAAGTTCGGTATTCCGCACGCTCTGACGCAGAGCCAGAGCAATCCGAGGTGCGGTGTTGAGCACATCCTCCCCGAGTATCACGATCGCATCTGCGGCTTCCACATCTGTCACGCTCGGTAGTCGTGCTGCCCGCATCCGGTAGATACTCAGCGCCAGTTCGCTCATCCCGGCTTCGCCACTGCTCAGTCCATTGCAGAAATTCTCGCTGCCGACCAGCGCCTGCAATGCGGTATTGGTCTCAAGCGACGCTCGCGGCGAACCGATGCCCGCGACCCGGCCGCTGGTCAGCAACGTCGTGACGGCGGCAACAGCGTCGGTCGGGCTCAGTTGCTCGAATACGCCGTCCGCTGCTCGTTTGCCGGGTAGCCGCAAGCGCCGTTCGCTGTTGACGAAGTCGGCGCCGTAGCGCCCACGATCGCAGAGGAAGTAGCCATTGATGGCGCCGTGATAGCGATTGTGAATTCGCTTAAGGCGGCCGTAACGCTCGCCGGGGAATACATTACAGCCCACCGCGCAGCCGGGGCATATGGAGGGAGCCGATTGCAGGTCCCACTTGCGGGTATAGGTTTTGCTGAACGGTTTGTCGGTGAACACGCCCGTCGGGCAGACCTCCACCAGGTTGCCGCTGAAGGCATTCTCGAGCGTGCCTTCGTTGGCTCGGCCGAAGTACATGCGGTCTCTTGAACCAAAGGCCTGCAGATCTTCACCCCCGGCGTAATCGCGGTAAAACCGCACGCAACGATAGCAGGTGATACAACGGTTCATCTCATGGTTGATGAAAGGCCCCAGGTACTGATTGTTGAACGTGCGCTTCTGACCGCGATAGGTCCGTACGGTGTGGCCAGTCATGACTGTCATGTCCTGGAGATGACATTCACCGCCTTCTTCGCAGACGGGACAGTCGTGGGGATGGTTCGCCATCAGCCACTCGACTACGGATGCTCGGAACTCGCTGGCCTCGTTCGCCGCAATCGATATCCGCGTGCCCTCGCTGGCAGGCGTCATGCACGCCATCGTCAGGCGTCCCTGCTTGTCGCTCTCGTCGCGATAGTGAATGACGGCGCACTGGCGGCATGCACCCACCGAACCCAGGGACGGATGCCAGCAGAAATAGGGCAGCTCGAGCTGGTGCGAAAGGCACGCATGGAGCAGGTTCTGGCCGGCTTCGACTTCATAGGGTTCGTCGTCGACGTAGATCGTAACCACGACTCAATGTGCTCCCTGCTGGTAAGGGCAGTGCCCGGTACGAATATGTTCCTCGAAATCTTCCCGAAAATACTTCAGCGCGCTGGCAAGCGGTTCGATTGCGCCGGTTGCGTGCAGACAGAAGGTGTTGCCTGGCGCGCCGATGAAGGCTGCATTTTTTTCAATCTGCTCGATGTCACCGGGTTGTCCGCGGCCTTCGTCGATGTCCATCAGGAGCCGTTCGAGCCAGGGCAGGCCCTCGCGGCACGGCGTGCAGAAACCACAGGATTCCTGGGCGAAAAAATGCTGCAGGTTGATCGAGATGCCGACAGGACAGACAGAGTCGTCCATTATCATCATGGTACCTGTGCCCATTCGGCTGCCCGCAGCTTGGATGGAGCCGTAGTCCATCGGCAGATCGAGATGTTCCGCGACCAGAAAATCGGTCGACGCGCCGCCAGGCAGGATGCCGCGCAGCGCAAAGCCCTCGCGCATGCCGCCAGCGTGGACATCGATGATCTCTCTTATGGTCGTACCGATCGGCAATTCCCACAGTCCTGGCGAGTTCACCCGCCCTGAGACGCCGTAGAGTTTGGTGCCTGCATCTTCGCCACTGCCGAGATCGACGAACCATTCGCTGCCAAAACGGACGATCGCGGGCACGTTACAGAGCGTCTCGACATTGTTGACGATCGTTGGCCGACCCCAGGCACCGCTCGCGGGAGGAAACGGCGGCTTCGTGCGTGGATTTGCCCGCTTGCCTTCCAGTGCGTTGAGGAGTGCTGTTTCCTCGCCACATATGTAGCGTCCGCCGGACAGGTGAATTCGCAACTCCAGGTTGTAGTCGGTGCCGAAGATGCGCTCGCCCAGGTAGCCGTTGGCTTCGGCTTCCTTGATCGCCGTTGCCAGCCGCCGGAACGGCTCGTGGTATTCGCCGCGCATGAAGACGTAGGCCCGATCGGCCTGAATGGCGTACGCCGCAATCAGAATGCCTTCCACCAGCATATGCGGGTCATTTTCGATCAGAAACCGGTCCTTGAACGTGCCGGGTTCCATCTCGTCACAATTGCACACGAGGTAGGTGTGACCGCTGTCCGGATCATCCTGTGGCACGAAGCCCCATTTGACACCCGTAGGAAAACCCGCGCCGCCACGCCCTCGCAGGTTTGCATCCGTGACCAGTTCTCTGATGTCCGCAGGTGTTCGTTGGGTAAGAGCTTCCCGTGCAGCAGCATAGCCTTCCGCGGCCTGGTAGGCCGCCAGATCGACGAAGCCACCGGCTGCTGTCATTCGCTCTGTCAGAGGCTTGTCTGTCATCACT
>CBDUDJ010000158.1:0-5809 GCA_965365885.1 uncultured Gammaproteobacteria bacterium | reverse complement strand
AGGATAGCGACGAAGGTGAGCGCGCGGCAGAAACAGCGGCGCAGTGAAACCAAGAAGCGGCAGGGCAGCAAAAAGAAGCTCCGCGGGGAACCTGGCTCCCATGACTGAAACCGCCATCACCGCCAATTCCAGCACTGCGGCCAAGCCGCTTTCGAGCTACCGGAAGTTCTGGGCCAAGCGTCTGACACCCGCACCCGTGCTACCCATGTCGCGTGCCGAGATGGACGCCCTCGGCTGGGACAGCTGTGACATCATCATCGTGACCGGCGATGCCTACGTGGACCACCCGAGTTTCGGCATGGCGATCGTCGGCCGATTCCTGGAGTCTCAAGGCTTTCGCGTGGGCATCATTGCGCAACCCGACTGGACGAGCACCGACGAGTTCACGCAGCTCGGCGCGCCGAATCTCTTCTTCGGTATTACCGGCGGCAATATGGATTCGATGGTCAATCGCTACACCTCCGAGCGCAAGGTCCGCAGCGACGACGCCTATACCCCCGGGGGCGCAGGCGGCAGGCGACCGGATCGCAGCGTGATCGTCTACGCGCAGCGGGTCCGCGAGGCGTACCACGAAACTCCCATCATCATCCGCGGGATCGAGGCAAGCCTGCGGCGCATTGCACATTTCGACTACTGGTCGGAAAAAGTCCGCCGCTCGGTGCTGTTGGATGCCAAGGCCGATCTGCTGGTGTTCGGCAACGCAGAACGCCAGCTTGCAGACATCGCCCACAGGCTGGGACGGGGCGAGGCAATCAGCGAGATAACCGACGTCCGCGGCACCGCGTTCACCCGCAAGCACACACCGGCAGACTGGATCGAGGTGGACTCGACGCACCTCGATACCCCCGGCCGCTTGAATCGGCCAATTGACCCCTACGCTACGGCGCCGCAGCCAGCCAGCCGGCAACCTGCCGCGGAAGCCGCGGCCGAGGTAGCCGTCGCCGGAGAACCCACGCAGCCGCAAGCCCTGGACAACGAGGTGCAGGTGGTCCGGTTTGTCCGTGAAGTCGCAAGTGTTGACCGTCAGCGAAGCGTCATCCGCCTGCCCAGCTTTGAGGCGGTGGCGAAAGACGCAATTCTCTATGCCCATGCCTCAAGAATTCTGCACATCGAAAGTAACCCGGGTAATGCGCGCGCACTCGTGCAACGCCACGGCGATCGCGATCTGTGGCTCAACGCGCCACCCATTCCATTGACCACGCAGGAAATGGACAGCCTCTATGAGCTTCCATATACCCGCACACCACACCCGCGCTATGGGGATGCGAAAATTCCCGCATATGAAATGATCCGCTTTTCGGTCGCCATACAGCGCGGCTGCTTCGGCGGTTGTACCTTCTGCTCGATCACCGAGCACGAAGGCCGGATCATTCAAAGCCGCTCGCAAGCTTCGATTCTCAGGGAAGTCGCAACGATTCGCGATGAGGTTCCCGGCTTTACCGGAGTGATTTCCGATCTCGGCGGACCCACAGCGAACATGTACCGGCTGGCCTGTAAGAGCACGGCGATCGAGTCCGCCTGCAGACGGCCCTCCTGCGTCTTTCCGGGCATCTGCCCGAATCTCAACACCGATCACTCACCGTTGATCGAGCTGTACCGCAAAACCCGCGCGCTGCCGGGGATAAAGAAGGTCCTGATCGCATCCGGCGTGCGTTACGATCTTGCAGTGGAGTCTGAAGAGTACGTGCGCGAACTTGCGCAACACCACACGGGCGGATATCTCAAGATAGCACCGGAAGCACTCTCCGACGGGCCGCTGTCGAAGATGATGAAACCCGGCATGAGCAGCTACTACCGGTTCAAGGAGATGTTCGACCGCTATTCAAAAGAAGCCGGCAAAAAACAATATCTGATTCCCTACTTCATCGCCGCGCATCCGGGTACTACAGACGAAGACATGCTGGCACTTGCGATATGGCTGAAGGATAACGGCTTCAGAGCCGATCAGGTGCAGGCGTTTCTGCCTTCACCGATGGCGACCGCCACGGCCATGTATCACAGCGGTGCAAATCCGCTGCGGAAAATCACCCGTAAAGGTGAACGGGTGCATGTGCCGAAGGGTTTGAAAGTGCGCCGTCTGCACAAAGCGTTCCTGCGCTATCACGACGCCGACAACTGGCCACTGCTGCGTGATGCACTCAACGCCATGGGACGCAGTGATCTCATCGGCAACGGTAAGCGCCATCTGGTGCCGAATTATCAGCCGGCCGGCACCGGCAAACATGCCGAAGGCAATCGCAAAAAAGGCCACACTTTCAGAACTCAACATACGCGCGCAGAAGGCAAGCGCAAGAAACACTGAGCGCTAACGCTGTCGCATCAGACCTTCCTGCATTGTCGATGCAATCAATTTGCCATCGGTTGTGTAGATCAAGCCACGATTGTAGCCACGCGAAGCAGATGCTGAAGGCGCATCGATCATGTAGAGCAGCCACTCGTCAACACGCCAGTCTGCGAGCGCTGCTGCGTGGAACCACATCGCATGATCGAGACTGGCCGACTGCATCGTTTCGCGCTTAACGGCACCACGATGCGGCAATCGGGCCGTTGAAAGAAGCGCATTGTCGGATTCGTAAACAGCCAGGCACTGATGGACTATCGGCTCATCCCCGGCGTCGCCATTGGCTTTGAACCAGACATCCTGTTCAGGCTCCTGTGGCACTTCGGCGAGCAAGCGCTTGTGGTCGTGGCGCCAACTGAGAAACGGGCCCTTCCTGAGATCCCGCGGGACCATTTCATACGTGGGCACCGCACGCTCCGGCATGTCGAGTTGATGGCTGAAGCCGGTTTCAGCGATCTGAAATGACACGTCCATATTGAAAATCGCCTGGCCATGCTGAATGACCACGACGCGCCTCGTGCTGAACGATTTGCCATCACGGATGCGTTCCACGTCGATCAACGCGGGAATGGCAGGATCACCCGGGCGCAGAAAATAGCCATGCAGAGAATGCGGCGGCCGATCCGGGGCAACTGTGTATGCCGCTGCCCGCAACGCCTGCGCCATGATCTGACCACCGAACAACCGGTGTTTGCGCCCCTTCGGATGATAGGCACGAAACAGATTCTCCTCGATGCGTTCGAGCGCCAACAGTTCGAGTAACTCTTCAAGCGGCGACATCGCACAACCCAGGCTGTGGAACCACGCTAAATGCTAACGAATATCGCAAGAAAAAGTGCATAGTTGCATTATGGATCAAACGACGCCGCATGTGGTCATAGCCGGGGGAACCGGGTTCATCGGTCGCCGCCTGGCTGCACTACTCGCAGCCGACGGCAAGCGCGTGGTCGTTCTTACCCGCAGAGACAATATGACTGCGGTCGGCAACGTCGAATTCGTGCAATGGGACGGCGCCCAACCGGGCGACTGGTGCAACCAGCTGGCGGGTGCCAGCGCCATCGTGAATCTCTGTGGAGAATCCATTGCGGGAGGCCGCTGGAGCGACGCCCGAAAACAGGAACTGCTGGATTCCAGAGTCAAGCCGACACGCGCATTGGTGCAAGCCTGCAATGACTGCAATTCGCCACCGCGTGTATTCATGCAGGCATCCGGAGTCGGTTACTACGGCACCGGCAACAAAGAATTTACCGAATCCAGCGGTGCGGGAAACGACTTCCTGGCGGAGCTCGCAAAGGCCTGGGAACAGCCTGTGGAAAAACTTGCAATCAGGACGGTCACGCTGCGGCTTGGCGTTGTGCTCGGCAGAACCGGCGGCGCGCTGCCGCAAATGCTGCTCCCTTTCAGGCTGTTCGCCGGTGGTCCAATCGCCAGCGGCAATCAATGGTTGTCCTGGATTCATCTGCACGATGCGGTCATGGCGATCGTGCACCTAATCGAGCTGCCACACGCATCGGGACCTTTCAACCTCGTCGCGCCACGGCCTGTGCGCAATCATGAATTCGCCCAGGCAGCCGCCCGGACCCTGCACAGGCCCGACTGGCTGCCGACGCCGAGGTTTCTTATGAAAGCACTGCTTGGTGAGCAGGCAACCCTGGTCTGTGATGGTCAACAGGTCCAGCCGGTAGCGCTCAGAAAGGTTTCATTCGAATTCCGCTTCCCATCGCTGGAGGCAGCACTTGGTGATCTGGCGAACTAGCAGCGCACAGACTACTGGCGCCCTTGAGCGTGAGCTTGCCTGTCTGGTACTTTATACAGATCGGAGGGGGAGCTTTTTGCCACCAATGGCCATCCCCGATTGGTCGGTTTTGATGACATGTCCACGATAACCAGGCAAGTTCAAAAAACGGTCGCTGAACTCAGGCGCCGTAAGGTATTTCAGGTCGGTACAGTCTATCTGGTAACCGCCTGGGGTCTGTCGATGGGGGTGTCTGAATTGTTTCCCACATTCGGCGCTCCTGACTGGGCAGCGCGTTATGTAATTGCGGCGCTGTTTCTCGGCTTTCCGATCGCCCTGATCCTCGCCTGGGCATTTGAAGTACGTGTGGAGACCCCACTGAGTGAGCTTGAGCCAGAAGGCGGGGGCGAGAATCTGGGATCGGCGACAACCACGATCAGCCGGAAAGGCTCTCACCTCAATGTCATCTGGTTCAATTCAGAAGGCAGACACGACAAACAATTCAACAACAATCTGACTATCGGTCGCGATCCGAAATGTGACGTGTGCATCGACGACGGATCCGTCAGTCGCCGTCACGCACAGGTCAGCTACATCAGTGGTCAGTGGTGGCTCGAAGACCTCGGCAGCAGCAACGGCACGCTGCTCAACGGGGCGCTGATCAGCAAATCGGTCTTGCCCGGCCGCTCAGAAATCACCCTGTCGGTGGATGTCCCCGCGATCACAATAGAAATTGACGATCTTTCGCTTGCCGAAACCCGCCGTCAGAAGATCCTCGAGTAGCTCACGGAGAAGTGGAAGCCATCGTCCTGCAGGCTATCGTCTCTGGATTCACTATCTCGTGGGTCATCGTCGTCAAAATTATCAAGCGCATCCACGGCCCAGTAGAGCTGAGCCTTTAAGCCAGCCAGCGGTTCCCAGATGATGCCGATCCCGGCGCCGACCAGGGTCCGCTTGTCATCGGTGTCGCGCAAAGACGATAAGAGGTCCACGTCCACGTCATCCCAGGAGGAGCCAAAATCGATAAACTGCGCCAGCACCAGATTGCTCAACCCCGGCGCGCTGGTATAACCGCCGATGGGAAACTGCAGTTCCACTGTTGCGGCCACGCCGTTGTCCCTGACCAGTAAGTTCTCCCCGTAACCGCGCACGGTGTTCGCACCACCGATTGCCAGCTTTTCGAGCGACATCAACGGATCCATCGAAAGCTGTGCGGTAGCACGCAGTATCAGCTGCGCTCTGTCGTTCAGGTCTTCCATGAACGAAAAGCTGTTCAACCGCTTGATATACAAACCCTGCAACACGACTGCATCGAACTCACCATCCGCCCCTGTGGGATTTGAAAGTTCCTCCAGTGGCGATTGCGGATCGAAGATGGTGGCATCGAGTGCGTCAATACCGTGACGCCACGTGCCACGCAGTGCTGCGACGTGGCTTTCTCCGCGGTTCACCCAATCCGCGCCCACGAGCACTACAGCGGTATTCGCTTCGCCCCGCTGAGCGCCGGGAGAGAACGAAAATTTCTCACCCAGCAGGGTAGTTTCGCTGCTCTTGTCTTCCAGTCCTATCGTCGCCGAAACCGTATGTGCCAACGTATCAATGAAGGGCTGGGAAAACGTTATGCCCAGGGTGTCGCTCTGGCTTTCGATATCGAGGTCTTTGAACGCCTTTTCGATTATGTCGGAGTCCGAAGTCGAGTAGTACGCCTGGAACTTGGTATCGAATCGGCTGAT
>CBDUDJ010000157.1:0-5823 GCA_965365885.1 uncultured Gammaproteobacteria bacterium | reverse complement strand
GCCATCTGCCTCATCCACAGTGATCCCCAGTAGTCCGAGATCGCCCAGCCTGGGCCAGATTTCTCTGGGAAATTCGTTGTTCGCATCCACCGCCGCAGCGATGGGCGCGATCTCACGCGCGGCAAACTGGCGGACCGTCGCGCGCAGCATGTCCATCGTTTCACCGAGACCAAAATCAAATTCCATCTGTCTACCCGTCCAGCACCTGCTGTGCGTCCGTTTGCCGAGGCCCTATGATAACAAGCAGACGCTCATTCGAGGAACGTCAGGCGGCGTTGCGATCCTTGACACGAGCAGGATCGAAAATCGACACCGGCGCGGGTGGTTCGTGGAATTCGCGGAGCAATGACTGCTCCTCATCCAGCCACGCTACCCTGGCTGCGGATTTCACGTGGCCGAAGCCTTTTACGGCCTGCGGCAGTTCCGCAATCTTCTGCGCGAGCGACAGATTCTGCCGGCTCAGGCCACCGAGCAGTTCGCTGACTACCGTTTCGAAGTGCTTGACCATCCAGCGCTCTTCCTTGCGCTCGGTGCCATAACCGAACGGGTCGAACCAGCCCCCACGCAGGAATTTCAGCTTCGCGAGCACCCGGTACAGCGGCCGTACCCAACCCCCGAAGCGCCGCTTTTTCGTACCAAGCGCCGGTGGCGCCAGTAAATACTGCAGCGTGTAGTCACCATCGAACTGACCCGCCAGGCGCGCCTGCCATCTACCATCGCTATATAACCGCGCGACTTCATACTCATCTTTATACGCAAGCAGCTTGGCGTAACTGCGAGCGATGGCAACAGTCAGACCTTCACTGTCCGGCCGTAGCTTGTGTTCTGCAATCTGGACCCGGCGGATGAGATTTTCGTACTTCTGCGCCAGCATCTCGTCCTGATACTTCGTCAAATGCCGCACTCGCCTTTCGATGAGCTCATCGAGGCCATCACCGGCAGCAATGGGATCCATGGCGCCTGAGCGCGGTGTGTGATCATCCACAACAAGACTCGCAGGATTACACGCAGCAATTCGACCGAAGTGAAACGACTTCTGATTAGCCTCGACTGCGACACCGTTGAGCTCGATTGCACGTTCCAGTGCTTGAATGCTGACCGGAATAAGGCCCTGTTGATAGGCATACCCAAGCAGAAAGATATTCAGCGTTGCTGTATCGCCGAGCAATTGCTCGGTCAAGCGCGCAGCGTCCACCAGTCGGTGGCTATTCGTAAACGCTTTCAGTCGTGCCAGGCGTTGCTGGTCGTGTGTATCGGCATCGTGGTGCAGCACGAACTCGGCGGTCGGGACGACGCTTGTATTGACGACAGCCAGAGTCGAATCCTTGTTCAACAAGGTCAGCGCGTCTTTACTGGAACCGCTGATCAAGTCGCAGGCCAGTATTAGATCTGCTTTCGACGCCGCAATTCGGGTGCCGTGCATGTCCTCGTTCTTGTTACCAATGCGGATGTGACTGAAGACGGCGCCGCCTTTTTGCGCCAATCCGGTCATATCCAGCGTACTTGCCTCTTTGCCATCGAGATGCGCCGCAGTGCCAAGCAGAGCGCTAACCGTGACCACACCTGTGCCGCCAACACCTGCCACCAATATGTTTACAGGCACGTCACCCACGCCGGTGTATTCCGGTACCGGCGCACGCATTCTTAACTCGGCAAGATCGACGTCCAATCCGCGCGACTTTCTCAGGCCACCCCCTTTAACCAGAACAAACGCCGGACAAAAGCCATTCACGCAACTGAAGTCCTTGTTACATGTTGTCTGGTTAATCTGCCGCTTGATCCCAAACTCAGTGACAAGCGGTGCCACGGCTACGCAATTAGATTTCACCGAACAATCGCCACAGCCTTCACACACCGCATCGTTGATCATGACTCGCACATCTGGATCATCGGCCAGACCACGCTTGCGACGGCGCCGTAATTCGGTCGCACACGTCTGCTGGTAGATGATTGCCGTACAGCCTTCCAGCTCGCGAAATCGACGCTGGATCGCATCCAGGTCATCCCTGTGCGACACTTTCACCGTGAGATCGGCCAGCGCCTGCGGCGCATCGCTGACAACCTCGATGTGCTGCACGCCTTCGGCTGCAAGTTGCGCCACCATTTCCTGCACGCTCAGCATTCCGTCAACCGGCTGGCCGCCCGTCATAGCCACGGCGTCGTTGTAGAGGATCTTGTAGGTGACGTTCACTCCCGCGGCTACCGCCTGACGGATAGCGAGCAAGCCTGAGTGAAAATAGGTCCCATCTCCGAGATTCACAAAAAGGTGCTTCTCCCCGGTGAACGGCGCCTGTCCGGTCCAGTTAACGCCTTCACCACCCATCTGGGTATAAGTTGACGTTTCCCGATCCATCCATTGCGCCATGTAATGACAGCCAATTCCTGCTGATGCACGACTGCCTTCGGGTACTTTGGTTGAAGTGTTATGCGGGCAGCCTGCACAGAACATCGGCAGCCGATCTGTTTTCGCCTGCCCGGTGACGGGAGCCAGCCGGGCGAACTGTGCTTCGAGCTTCTCCAGGTAAGTCCGCTTGGGAACTGCTGGCAGATACCGGGCCAGTGCCATGGCAACGTCGGCCACAGTCAGCTCGCCGGTGGCGCTGAGCAACGGCTGGCCGTTCTCATCACGCTTACCAACTATCCTGGGACCAGCCGTACCGTAGAGCAGTTCCTTGAGTTCCGTTTCGACGAAAGCGCGCTTCTCTTCGACAACCAGGAGTGTTTGCAGCCCGCGACTGAAAGACGCAATTGCAGCCTCGTCCAGCGGCCAGCTCATGCCCAGCTTCAGTACTCTTACTCCGGAGTTTTCCAGGGCTGCGGCATCGACCAGTCCGAGTTCAGACAACGCCTGGCGGACGTCGAGGTAGGCTTTCCCTGTTGTGACGATGCCAAGTTCAGCATTCGCCCGGCCACTCTCTTGAGAACCCTCCGGTGCGCCAATGGTGCGATTGATTCCGTTGGCAGCGGCAAACGCCACGGCAAGTGGCAACTTGACTTCGTGCAGCAGGGATTCCTGATCGAGCGCGGCACGCCCGGTTGTGATATTGACGTCGTGCTCATGCACTGGAAGTACAAAATTGCTGCGAACCGGCTCAACGTGGACTGTCGCCGAGCTGTCCATCGTGTCGGCCAGCGCAATGAGTCCCGCCCAGCAACCCGAGTAGCGCGACAGCGCCCAGCCGAACAATCCGAAATCGAGCACATCCTGCACATCTGAAGGATTCAGAACGGGGATACCGAGGTCTTTTAAAGCGAGCTCACTGTGACTTGGCAGGGTTGAGGACTTGCAGCCATGATCGTCGCCAACGACCAGCAGAACACCTCCTTTAGGCGCAGTTCCTGCCGCATTGGCATGGCGGATCGCATCGCAAGCCCGATCAAGCCCTGGCGCTTTGCCATACCACATGCCGAACACGCCATCGACGCTTGCCTGCGGAAAAAGCCCCACCTGCTGGCTGCCCCAGACCGCTGTGGCCGCCAGTTCCTCATTGACTCCAGGTTGAAAATGAATGTTGCGAGCGTTGAGTTCGGCCTGGGTTCGCCATAAAGCCTGATCCAGCCCGCCAAGCGGGGAACCTCGATAGCCGGAAATAAAACCACCGGTCTGCAGGTCGTTACTGGCATCGAGGCGATGCTGTTCGAGCAACGTACGCACCAGCGCCTGGATACCACTGAGATAGATGACACCACTTTTCTGGTGATATCGGTCGTCCAACGTGAAATTTTCTCGGAGCATGATCACACCCTCTCACTTCATTCAGCCGGCTCAATGAACCCGGCTCGAATCGGCTTACGCTGCATTGTGCGGCCCGATTGTTGCCGGATGGCTGCCGGGTGGCTGATCACAGCAGGCGGAATGGGCGCTTTTGATGCCAGGCAGTTTAGCGCGATATATCTAGGATAGGCTTGCTTTTTTGTCGTAAACCATGAATATACGCGAAATACTTACTAATTTTGTCTGCTTATTAGGATGACATCCTACAAACGCTATATGCCACTGACCCAGCATGATTGACGCATTTGACATGCGCATTCTGCGTGAACTGCAGGCCAACGCCGATGTTTCGATGCACGAGCTTGGCGAACGGGTCGGGCTGTCACATACACCATGTTGGCGCCGCATCAAAAAACTCGAAGCGCAGGGCATCATTCGCCATCGGGTGATATTGCTCGATGCAGACGAGCTGAATCTCAGCGTCAACGTGTTCGTCCAGGTGAGTTTGAAATCGCAGGACGAAAAAACCCTCAACCGTTTCGAAGCAGCTGTGCAGCAGGTAAACGAAATCGTTGAGTGTTACACCGTGTCAGGCGATAAGGATTTTCAGCTGCGGGTTATCGTCGAAGACGTCAGCGCTTACGAACGGTTGTTGAAGAGTACGCTCGTCCACCTGCCCGAGGTCGGTAACATGAGTTCAACGTTTGCGCTTCGCCAGGTGAAGTACACCACGGAACTACCCATTCACTAGCGGTCGGTCGAAAAACACACGCCCTGCGTTTTTTCAAACACGCTGTTAGAGACTGTCTGCAAGAGTTACGAGTTCCACGCCTTCTTCGACTCGATCTCCGGCAGCGAAATGCACGGTACTTACGCTACCAGCGTGAGGTGCTTTTATCGCATGTTCCATCTTCATTGCTTCGATCACCAGCAACACCTGATCGGTGGCGACCTCGTCACCCGCTTTAACCGCCACGCTGATTACCAGTCCGGGCATCGGTGAGACAAGCCGTTCTCCCTGCGTACTCTCATCGGCAAACTGAGCCGCATCCACTACCTCCAGGAGAAGTCGTTCCGTATCCCCGTCGCGGATAACATGGATGGCATTGCCCTGCCGGATGACTGCGGCGCTGATCACAGTGCTCGACCCAGCGTGGGCGAGGTGGAAATCGAGACGTTCGCCGGACCTGCGCAAACCACTTATCTCATAGGTCCGGTCCGCTACCTGCACAATCGTCACCCCAACGCTTTCCTGTGTCGCCTCACCTGTTACCACTGTAGCGTCCACGAGGAGTTTGTTCCGCTTGAATGACTGTCGATAGCCACCTGGCAGGTTCAACCTGAAGCCGTCCGCGCGACTCCAGGGACCCGGGGCAGTCGCAGCGGCCTGCAGGGCGAGCACGGCGCAGATAACTGCGGCGTCGTCACGCGGACTGATAAGTTCAGCGTGAAAATCCTCCGCCAGGTGTGTGGTGTAATCACCACGGCGAAACTTTTCGTGGCCAAGCACAGCTCGCAGGTAGCCAACATTGTGTTCAATACCCGCAAGCTCCACCGCGGCCAGGGCAGAATCCAGTTGCGCAATCGCTTCCGCCCGATCACGGCCATGGGAAATCAATTTAGCGAGCATCGGGTCGTAATGCATGCTCACCGCATCTCCCTGCACAACCCCGCTGTCGACACGAACGTTTGCAGGAAATTTCAGCCGCAGCAGTTCTCCGGTTGAAGGCAGGAATTTTTTGCGCGGATTCTCGGCGTAAATCCGAGCTTCAACACTATGACCTTGCAGGGTGACATCTGTTTGCTCGAAAGCCAGTTCCTCACCGGCTGCGATGCGCAGTTGCCATTCCACCAGATCCAGCCCGGTAATCGCTTCAGTAACCGGATGCTCAACCTGCAGACGCGTGTTCATTTCCATGAAATAGAAATCCGCGCCTTCGGTGATGAACTCTACTGTTCCGGCTCCGACGTATTCGATCGATCGAGCTGCCTTGATTGCCGCTTCACCAAATGTCTCGCGCGCAGCCGCGGTAATTTCAGGGGCCGGGGCTTCCTCGATCACCTTCTGATGACGCCGCTGCACTGAGCAGTCGCGCTCGAACAGGTGC
>CBDUDJ010000156.1:0-5838 GCA_965365885.1 uncultured Gammaproteobacteria bacterium | reverse complement strand
AACCACTTCACCGCCATCGATCGGCACACAAAACAGCTCGAATACCTCATCGATACTGATTACGATGTCGGCACGGAACGGTACCGGGCGGATGAAGAAATCGCACATGCCGAGCACGATGGGCATGCCTGGCAGCACCGGGATTTCGGGTTCGACGTTGGGAACGCGCAACAGATAGCAGGCATCGTGCACCAGCTGTGCTGTCGCCCGATGATCCGGGTGATAGTCGTACGGCCGATGCGTGACAATGAGGTCCGGGCGAATTCTGCGAATCGCGCTGATAAGCCGCCTGCGTAGTGCAATTGAGGCCGTCAGCTCACCGTCCAATTCGTTCCAGATATTGACCTCCGCATCGAGCCGCTGGGCTGATGCCAGGGCTTCTCCGCGCCGTCTTGCAGCGAGCGTCTTTCGGTCAAGCTCGTGATGACCCGCCGAGCCATCGGTCAAACTCAGAACGCTGATCTGGCAGCCGCGGGCAGCAAGCTTCAGCATGAGCCCACCGGCGTGAAATTCGGCATCGTCGGGGTGGGCGCCGATCACCAGAATGCGTTTGATACTCGTCATGGTTCACATCAGCCTTACATGTCTTCTACGCGGTTTTACATCAATGATGCGCTCTAACGCTACACTTGTCAGTCCGGGGCATAACTCAATCAGCGGGGCTTCACTTGAGCGTATTACCACCAGCAATGAATAAAGATTACCAGCAGTTGATCGGTGCACAGATTACCGTGCACGGAGAACTCTATACGCTCCTTGAACTGCTGCGGGTGGGTAACGGCACATGCGTTAAAGCCAGGCATGCACAGAATTCCTCGATCGCCTTGTTCGCAGTCGAACAGGCGTTGAGTGCCCTGCCAGTGGAAGAAATCGAACTCTGCCAGCCAACCTATCTCAGCGCACTCTAGCGCTGGCTTTCTCAGCGCACCCTAGCACTGTATCCAGTCAACCGGCGACCGCCGGCCGCGTCGCCCCGTGTTGGGTTGCCGTTTCGAATGCATGAGCAATCTGCAACAGTTCGAAATCACCACGCGGCTTGCCGACGATCTGCAGGCCCACCGGCAAACCCGACGCGGTGAATCCTGCCGGTACGGAGATTGCCGGCAGACCCGTTACCGAAATCGCACAGCACAGCGTCATCCAATCGATATACGTCGCCATGGGTTGGCCGTTGATTTCCCGGATCCAGTCGACAGAGGAATCAAAAGGAGGCACCTGAGCGGCAGGCAGTAACAAGGCGTCGTGCTGTTCAAAAAAACGGCAGACTTGCCGATAGAGCTCTGTCCGGCGCAATTCCGAGCGGATAAATTCCTCGGCCGTCAATTCAAAACCGCGTTCAATGTTCCAGATGGCGGTGTCCTTCGCGTAAGCTCGCCAGTCCGGCAGAGATTGCTCCAGGACACGACCGGTAACCGCAAGAGATGCTGCGCGCTGTGTCTGGAAGATGTCCATCGCGTCTGAAAAATCCGGACACTCAGCCGTCAGCGTAGCGCCGAGGTCGGCAAAAACGGTCGTTGCCGATTCTACGATCGACGCGACTTCAGGATCGACAGGAACGAGTCCAAGATTGCTGGTTACGCCGAATTTCATCCCTTTGACGCCAATCTCCAGAGATTCCCGAAAACGAGCGCCGTCTTCCGGCAGCGTCAGGGGGTCGCCTGGCGAAGGGCCCGCCTGGACACTGAAGAGCAGTGCTGCATCAGCGACTGTGCGCGCCATCGGCCCGGCTGTTGCCAGCCTGCCGAACCAGCCGAAGCCCCGGTCATCAGGTACTCGGCCAATGGACGGCCGAAATCCGACCACGTTACAGAACGATGCGGGGTTCCTCAGAGATCCACCCATGTCGCTGCCATCCGTGACGCTCAACATGCCTGACGCCAGCGCGGCCGCGGCGCCGCCGCTGCTGCCACCAGGGGTCTTGGCGAGGTCATAGGGGTTGAGGGTGGCGCCGAACAGCGAATTGAAAGTATGAGAGCCAAGGCCGAATTCCGGCATATTACTTTTGCCGATCACAATTGCGCCAGCCGCCCGTTGGCGTGCAATGAGCGTGCTGTCGCTGCGCGCGATCCGCTCAGCATAGGGAACAAAACCAAACGTCGTTGGCAAGCCCTCAGCGTCGAGCATATCCTTCGGGGCGATGGGCAGACCGTGCAGCGGCCCCTGATTTTCCGTATCGCGCCCGTCTGCTGCTGCGGCGAGTTCCACGGCCTTATGCCGCGGTAGGACATTGACCAGGGCATTGATTTTCGGGTTGATTCGTTCAATCTGGTCGTAGCAACAGTTCATCAACTCCACTGCGGAGACTTGCCGGGATTTGAGCAGGTCGACTTGCGTGATGGCGTTGAGCCAATTGAGTTCATCCATGGTTTGATAGTGGCAGGCCGGGTAGATCATCGGCAAGCGGTGGTGTGGTCAAGGTGGTGTGGTCAAATAGGCCAACGGGTTGGCCTTCTGGCCAGGTCGCCCCGGTAATCAGGAGCCAACCTGTTGATAACAAATGAAATATAAAATTGGAACGAGAGTTGCTACGAAGTAGCTAGGTCCTGTCCAGAATGGACAAGAATTAGCTAAGCAAAATTCTGATCAGAGGATATACCTATGTTGACGATTACGGGGTTGTCGAAGACCTATGCGAACTCAGTGCAGGCTCTAGACGACGTGACGCTGCAGATTCCCACGGGAATGTTTGGATTGCTCGGTCCCAATGGTGCGGGTAAATCCACCCTGATGCGTACCATCGCCACTCTGCAAACGCCCGATTCGGGTCAGATCACGCTCGATGGCGTGGATGTACTCAATAACAAGAACGAGTTGCGGCGTTGCCTGGGTTATCTGCCACAGGAATTCGGCGCATATCCTCGAACGTCACCAGAGGTGATGCTGCATCACATAGCGGTGCTCAAGGGTATCGAGGAACGTTCCTCGCGCAATGCCCTCGTGGAACAGCTGCTGGTGAAAACAAATCTCTGGGACGTTCGAAAGAAAAGCATCGACACGTTTTCCGGCGGCATGAAACAGCGATTCGGAATCGCCCAGGCGCTGATCGGCGAACCCAGGCTGATCATTGTCGATGAGCCCACCGCCGGACTCGATCCTGCCGAGCGCCGACGGTTCCACAATCTGTTGACGAAAATTGGTGAGGATGTGGTGGTGATTCTCTCCACGCACATCGTCGAGGATGTCTCCGACCTTTGTCCCCGCATGGCCATCATGGGAGAAGGTCGAATACTGGTGGAGGGAGTGCCGCAGGAATTAACGGACAGATTGCGCGGTCGACTGTGGCGCAAGCTGGTTGCAATGGACGAAGCACCGCGGTTGCGGCAATCGATGCCAGTCGTCTCCACGCGACTGGTTGCCGGTGAAGTGGAGATTCGGGTTGTCGCGGAGCAGGAGCCCGAAGGTGGGATGATCGCAGCTGAACCGACGTTGGAGGACGTTTATTTTGCGACTCTGCAGCAATACGGCCTGAACGCGGAACTGGACTGAGGCACGGTAATGTTCAAGGAGATATTTTTATTCGAGTGCAGATACCAGCTGCGTTCACCGCTGTTCGGCGTCGTCGCTGCTGTGTTCGCATTGCTGGGTTTCCTCATCATGGGTACCGAATCCGTGAGTGTGGGTGGGGTCGGCAACAACCTGAATCTGAATGCCAGCTTCGCCATCATCCAGGTGCAATACACACTGTCGATCCTGTCTATGTTTGCCGCAATTGCTTTCGTTGCAGGCGCTATCACGCGCGACTATGAGGCAAAGACGGCAGAACTTTTTTTCGCCACCGGTGTAGCCGAACGCAGCTATCTGCTCGGACGATTTGCCGGAGGTACGCTGTTTGCCATCTTAGCCTGCCTCGCCGGGCTTGTAGGTTCTCTGCTCGGCACGTTAATGCCCTGGCTGGATCCGGAACGGATCGGAGAATTCAGTTGGTCACCCTATGGTTTCAGCACCTGGGCAGTCATCGTGCCGAATCTTCTGGTGATCTGTGCGCTGTTCTTCTGCGTTGCGGCGCTGACTCGCTCAATGCTAGCAGCTTACGTCGCAGCGCTCGGTTTCATCATCACGTTCATCGTAGTCGGCAATGTGACGGACCAGGAATCAATCGCCACGCTGGCATTGCTCGATCCGTTCGGCATCACCGCCTTTGGCGAAATTACCCGCTACTGGACTGTGTTCGACCGCAACTACGTCACACCGGAATTTTCCGGGACTCTGGCCTACAACCGCTTCCTCTGGTTGGCTGCGGGTGCGCTCGCTCTTGTGCTGACGTCGTTGCGCTACCGTTTCAATCTCTCCCCTGCGCGCCTGCGTTTACCGAAACTTCGTAAGCGCAAAGTGCAACCGGCTCCAGCCGTATCGAACGACAGCTTCACCGTAGGCCCAGGTGGTTTATCCATGGATCTCTCCCGGCTTCGCTCGCAGTTGCGGATGGATATCCGTGGCATGGTTCGCAGTGTGCCGTTCTATGTCCTGCTGGCGTTCGGCATGTTCAACGTTCTCGGCGGATTCTACGCCGCTGTCAGTCAGCTCTTCGGCACTCCCATCTACCCGGTGACCGGCGTGATGATTCTGATCGTTGCCGGTAGTTTCAGCCTGGCCGTGCTGGTGATCCTGATCTACTACTCCGGCGAACTGGTTCATCGTGAACGTCAGTCGCACGTCAACGAGATTATCGACGCCACCCCATATCCGAACTGGATCATGGTCGTGTCCAAAATCGGCGCGCTGTGGTTTGTGATCAGCGCGATGCTGTTCGTGGTCATGCTGTCGTCTATCGCAGTACAGGCGTTGAACGACTACCACGAGTACGAGATCGGGCTCTATCTGCAGGGGATGTTCGGCATGATCGGTAGTTGGTATTACCTGTTGTGTGTGCCAGCAGTCTTCATCCAGATTTTGGCACCGAACAAATTTCTCGGGATGATCGTGTTTCTGTTGCTATTCCTGGGTGTGCAAACGCTGCCGAGTCTTGATTTCCAACACTACCTCTATCTCTACAGGCTGCCGTCTGTTCCCTACTCGGGCATGAATGGTTGGGGTCACTACGTGACGCCGTTACTCACACTTGCTGCGTACTGGTTTACGTTTGCCGGTATGTTGGCTGTTGCCGGGCATCTGCTTTTTCAGCGAGGGTATCTGGATTCGCTGCGAGGTCGATTGAGAGTGGCCCGGGAAAGAGTGACCCCCGCTGTGCTCGGTCTGTCAGCCGGACTGCTGTCGATTTTCATTGGGCTGGGTAGCTGGATTTTCTACAACACCAATGTGCTCAATGACTATGTGACCACCGATGAAGGCGAAAAAGCACAGGCGGACTACGAAATCGCCTATAAGCAATACAAAGATCTCCCTCGTCTGGAAGTGACGAGCATCGACATGGTGGTGGATCTGTTCCCGACCCAGCGCAGGCTCGAATCAACAGGAACAGCAGTACTGGTGAACCGAAGTTCGGCGCCGGTGAAGGATTTTCACGTGACGGTGTCACCACTCCTCACCATCAATCAAATGGAACTTCCCGGTGTCACGCTGACGGCGAGTGATGAAAAGCTCGGCTACTATCAGTATCAGTTCGATGAACCCCTGGCGCCGAATGCGGAGATCCCGATGTCGTGGGATTTGTCCTGGATCAACGAGGGGTACGAAAATTCCGGCGGCACGACACGTGTCGTGGAGAACGGCACGTTCGTCAACAACGCGGAGATCATGCCGCTGCCGGGCTATTTCAACGGCAGGGAACTCACCGACAACAACGTGAGGCGTGAGTATGGACTCGGCCCCGTGGAGCGTGCCGCCAAGCTCAACGATCCTGAATTTCTCTGCGTGAATCAACTTGGTGTGGCTGAGAGA
>CBDUDJ010000155.1:0-5839 GCA_965365885.1 uncultured Gammaproteobacteria bacterium | reverse complement strand
TTCGACTGCTTCTTCGACCTTGGCGACCCCATCGACCTTGTCGACGGACACTTCTGCTGGTGTCACTGCCTGCGGCTTGGCAGCTGCATCTTCCGCAACCGCAGAAGCGACGGCCTCCGCAGAAGCGACGGACTCCGGACCAGCGAGTACCTCAGCGGCGCCATCGACGTGCTCACCGGCGACAGCTTTGCGAATGACACTCAGATCACTAGTCAGCTCATCAAGACGTGCATGGACGTCCGTGAAGAAGCTCCCATCAACGGCTCTTTCCTGGTCCTGGACCTCGATGAGGAAGGATTCGAATTGATGCGTCGCGTCCCCAAGTCGCACGAGGCCGGTAAGTCGAGCACCGCCTTTGAGTGTGTGCAAGCCACGCAGGAGGTGTTCCAGAAACAGCAGGTTGGCCGGCTCGGACGACCACTGGTGGACGTTTTCCTCAAGGCTTTGGAGTATCTCATCCGCCTCTTCGAAGAAGATCTCGATGATCTCCTCATCAAAATCTTCCGACAGGAGTTCTGCCAACGCTGGATCCCGTTCAACCTCAGCGGGTTTTTCCGGGGTTGCAGGCGGCTTCTGGGCCGCTGAATCAGGAATTTGTCTGCCTACCTCGATGTCTGGGCCCAGCTCCCCAATGAGATCAGCGGGCACTTCTTCCGGGCTGATCTCTTCAGGTGGAACTGTGACGGAATTGTCCTGCTCCTCAATTGCTGGATCTTCGCCATGGAAGTCCTGGGGAAAGGCCACCACGTTGTCGGAATCCGCTTCGGCTAACGCTTCTAGCTCAGGCTGCGTTGCCGCTACCGGAGAATCTGCGACCTCCTGGTCTTCCTCGATGGGTGCTTCGAGTAACGCGCTGAGTTGGCCGATCACCTCACCAGCATCTGCAAATTCCTGATCTGCGGCAAGTGCATCGAACATACCCATCAGGTGTTCATGACCGGCTTGCAGCACCGTGAAGTTTTCCCGGTTCAAGACGTCGTGTGCCAGGTGAGTGTGAGCAGTGCCCAGCGCAGAACTCAGTTGCCCAATAGCAGGCCGCTCGGTTTCTGTGGCAGCCTTCTCGAGCTCTACCAGCGATGCGATCAACTGTTCACTGAATTCGAGATCCATCGCCCCCTGTTGCCACGCGGTGAGGAACTCGGATGCTTCCATCACAAAACTCAAGCCGCTCAGGCCCATGAGGATTTCTCGCGCACCGGGCCCTGAATCTTCTGCAGTTTGTGCCGCAGCTACGAGCAGATGGTCCGCATCGGCAATGAGTTGGTGATGGTCTTCGCTTGGATTGCCGGTCCGAAGATTCTCCACAGCCTGAACGAGCCCACCGATCGCTGCTCGAAAAAAGTCTGCATTGTCACCATCGACCAGGCGATTCTCAGCATTGTGCAACGCCTGTGCGAGTTCGTAAGTCGGCCGCGCAAGATCTGCAACCGTCGCAATTCCGGCCATGCTGGCGCTACCCGAAAGGGTATGCATCGCGCGCATGCATTCTTCATCGAGTGCGATGCCCGCATCGGTGACACAGTGACGCAGGACGTCCAAATGGGTAAGCGCTTCCGGTATGAAGATAGCCAGCGGGTCAGGTTCAGAGGCTGCCACATCTGCGGCCGCTTCAGCGCCAGCAGAAGCGCCTTCAGCGCCAGCAGAAGCGCCTTCAGCGCCTGCAGAAGCGTCTTCCGCAGCCCGCGGGTCATCAAGCGTACCTCCAGAAGCGAGCACATCCGCCCGCTCCATGAGCCGCCCAAGCGCGTCCATCTCCGGCAGGCTTTGTGATTCGAATGCTTCCTGCAGAGAGGGTGCGAGGTCGCGGGCTTCCTGCACGACGGTAACGAATTGCGCAGTTGCCTCGACCGTGCCATCTATGAGTCGGTTCAGCATATTCTCAACAGACCACGCCATCTCACCAATGACATTCGCACCGACAATGCGACCACTGCCTTTGAGTGTGTGAAAAGCCCTGCGAATCTCCGAGAGGGCCTCTTCAAGTGTCAGCTCTGCCAGCCATTGCGGCACCCACTCATCGATCGTAGCGAGAACTTCGCCAACTTCCTCAACGAATATTTCTATGATTTCAGCATCGGTTTCGAACGTATCTGTCAACGTCGGTTTGTTAGGTGTAACCGGAGTCGACTGCATGGGCTCAGCTGAAGCATCTGCGGCGGCAGTTTCTGAATCCGAAGTCTCGTCGTCCGACGCCGCTAGATCGACATCTGATTGAGGGAGCTGTTCTGCGTCTTCAGCCAAGTTGGCTGCATCAGTGTCCGTAGTGTCTGGTGTTTTTGAGCCAACAACCAGGTCAGCATATACTTCGCTGCCAAGATCAAATCCGGCATCGTCGTCCATCGCCAACTTCGGCTCTTCGGGTTCAGTCGAATCCGCCGCTGCATCGCCGGTATCTGCTTCGGCAACTTCTTCTACTGTTTCGTGCGCATCTTCTTGCGCTTCTTCTTGCGCCGCTTCGTGCGCCGCTTCGTGCGCCGCTTCGTGCGCCGCTTCGTGCGCTTGCACCGGCTCTGCCGAGGAATCAACGACAGCCAGATCAACCGGGCTCTCCGCGTCTGCGTCGAGACCCAACTCACCGAGACTGCGTTCAACGAGGTCCAGAATGTCGCCGGCACCAACACTCGAGTCACCCGCGACGCGCTCGAGGTAATAGTCGACCCCGCTTATTGCATCGGCTAAGTGATCCATGGCCTCCCAGCTCGGTTGCGGCCCCGCAACCAGACTTTCGTCGATATAACGGCAACATGCAGCAAGCAGACGGGACGCCCGAGTGAGCGGAATAATGGCCAGTGCTCCGCATATACTGGCGAGCTCGCCGGTAGAATTCTGCAGATGTCGTGGATCCCATTGCGAAGAGATGAAATCGACGATGTGTTGTTTGATGTTATCGAGTCCGGCACGTGCTTCTGCCGCCACTGCACGCTGGGCATCATCGGTGATCTGTTCGACTTCGCCTTTGCCGCCATGAGTGAAGCTTGCGAGGTTTTCATCCACCTGGATGAGGGCACTTGCAATGCTGAGCATCTTCGACTGCTCAACCACGTCGGCTTCGCAAACAACATTCAAAACTTCAATCTGATCGGCAACAATGGCTCGCGAGCTTTCGAAGCCCAGTAGCGACAACGTGCTGCAGATCTGTTTGAGAGGTGCTATCAGCTCTACGAGTTCAGCACTGGAATCCGTTCCCGCGCGAACAATCATATCCAGCCGATCCTTGACGAGAACGAGTTCTTCGCGCAATGCAGCAGCCGCGCTGTTGAGTGCCTGACGCCCGGAAATCGTCAGACCATCGGTATCACCGGTCTGCGTCAACGCACCTCGCAGGCGATCGAGCGTGGAACTCTTATACCCTCGTTGCTCAGCGGCATCGATTATCTGGCCGACCAGATCGAGTGAAATCTTGTTTTTGAGCGCTCTGACCCCATCTTGCGCCAGTTCGCGGATCGCGGAATCGACGCGCCGCAACAATTTGATAGTGGCGCTGTCGAGTGGGCCGTCGTGGTTTTTCAGACTGGCGACGAATTCGCCAAACGCCTGCCATTGAGATTCCTGAGGGGTATCAGCGCACACGCGCTGCAGACCCATGGCAACCTTGCTCAAAATCGTTACGGATCCCGCAACATCATCGCCTTTCAATATCGACAGCAGCACCTGTTGGTACGCTGCACGTATCTTCTTAGCCTTATCAATTCCATCGATACCTTCGAATCGTGCGAGCGCAACATCGCTGGCATCACCTGTGAGGTCTCCTACGCCGTCACCGGCGCCGATAGCATCCTCACCCAGATAATTCCGCAGCTCGTTGACAAGCTGCAGCACGGAACGCTTTGAGTCGGGCTTGCCACTTTGAATTTCGTCGATGTGGCCAGGTAGTTCCAGAATTCCCTGCATCAGCGACTGGGCAGGAGGGGATTCATCCTCGATAGCGCCGTCGAGCATTGCCTGAGCCACTCGCTCAAGGTGGTCTGCCAGCAGACTAACGCCGCTCAGTTCCAACATCACGAGCGTGCCGTGAACCTGGTGCAAACCCGTCAGGCACGCGCGCATGAGCGTCTCATCCCGCTCGGATTCGACGTACGACTCCAATGCCTGACGCGCGTCGTTCAGGGTTTCGAGGAGTTCGCTCTTGATCCAGTCAAGTGCAAAATGTTCGCGGCCTGTCGCCATAAGTAATTCTTAAATGTTATGGGCTAAACGTTTTCCGGCAGCTTGAATCCCTCCACCGATTCCCGCATTTCGTTCGCCATGCTGGTCAGCTTACCAATGGATATCGCGGTCTGCTCGGTATTCTCGACAGACTGCGCAGTGATTTCCTGGATGACCGTCATCGTGTTGGAGACGTGGCCGGCAGAAGCCGCCTGCTGCCGGGCGGCGTTCGAGATGTTCTGAATGAGTTCGGCCAGATTGGTCGATACACCTTCGATCTCCTCGAGCGCTACACCTGCATTCTGGGCGCGCTTTGCACCGCCTACGACTTCGGAGGTGGTCTGCTCCATCGAGATGACCGCTTCGTTGGTATCTGTCTGAATCGTTTTAACCAACGCGGCAATCTGTTTCGTCGCCGCACTTGAGCGTTCCGCCAGACGCTGAACTTCGTCAGCAACTACCGCAAATCCGCGTCCTGCATCACCCGCCATGGAGGCCTGGATGGCTGCGTTGAGGGAGAGAATATTTGTCTGATCCGCAATGTCGTTAATGAGCGAAACAATATCGCCAATTTCCTGTGAGCTTTCTCCAAGGCGCTTGATACGTTTGGATGTTTCCTGGATCTGACCGCGAATCGTGTCCATCCCCTGAATAGTAGCCTGGACGACTTCCGCTCCATTGCTAGCAATTTCAACCGCTCTTTCTGCAACAGCGGCAGACTCTGCAGCATTCGATGAAACCTGGTCGATGGATACGGCCATTTCATTGATGGCTTGCGAAGCTGCGCCAATTTCCTTCGCCTGGTTCTCGGCGGCTTTCGAAAGACTGCTCGCAGTCTGTTCCGTGTTGCCGGCAGCGCCCGCCACCTGGACAGACAAGCTATTGATGTTGGAAACCAATCCTCGCATCTGATCGATTGCAAAGTTTATGGAATCGGCAATCGCGCCCGTAAAGTTTTCCGTAACCGAGGCCCGGATGCTCAGATCGCCTTCTGCGAGATCAGCAATTTCGTCGAGTAACTGCAAAATCGCCGCCTGATTACGTTCGTTCTGAGTGGCCTGTTCTGCCAACTGCTTGCGTGTATCACGAATCATTACCAACCCGATCAAGGCTACGGTCACGATTCCACCTACAGCGAACAGCAATCCGGTGTTGTTCACTACCGCGGTGGTATCCGTAGTAATCACATACATCAGACCCGAAAGAGCGCCAGCCAACGCGAGCAACAAGACGACCAACAACGGAGATAATTTTCCTGATTTCATGTCCTATTCCTGTCTTCCTTTTCTCGGAACTTCAACTCTCAACTCTCAACCACATCGAAAAATTTCTCGTCGCTTAGTATCGACTTGAGATGGGTTTCGTAGAACATGCGCCCACCATGGCGATATGCTCCACGTATGTACGGCTGCAGGTCGGTTGCGCCTTCGGCAGTCGTTTCTTCGAAACTTTCTTCCGCAAAATGCTGGATCCCCAGTGATTGCTCAACGACCATACCCGCAACGATATCGTCATCCTCAATCACAAGTACCCGCCACTGCACCGTCGGGAGTGTAGGCGACATACCGAAATAGTCATGGAGGTCGATGATTGGCATCAATCGACCACGAACATTGGCGATTCCCAGTATCCAGGGTTTGACACCCGGCAATGCTGCATAACGCGGCATTTTGAGAATCTCATTGATGTCGTT
>CBDUDJ010000154.1:0-5853 GCA_965365885.1 uncultured Gammaproteobacteria bacterium | reverse complement strand
GCCCCCGCCTAAATCGCTATAAAAACGGTTTTTAGTATAACCCAATCGCTGGTTTAGGCATCCCCTGTATCGGACTTGGCTGCTTCGTTAACGACACCGTGTGGCACGTGGCCCGCCGTGAGGTGCGGGCTCGCCCGTTCGCAGTGCTGGCTCTGATCATCAAAGAAGACATCCGCGCCGAATGCCCTCAAGAAATCGGTTTTATCCATGCCACCGAGAAAGAGCGATTCATCCAGACGGATGTCCCAGGCACGCAGCGTACGAATGACACGTTCATGCGCGGGCGCGCTGCGGGCTGTCACCAGCGCCGTTCTGATCGGGCACTGGGCTTCGCTGAATTCACGTTGCAGCGCGTGCAAGGCAGCCAGAAAGGCTTTGAACGGGCCACCCTCGAGCGGTCGATTGGCCGCTGCGGTCTCGTTGCGCGCGAACGCATCCAGGCCACTGCTCTGATAGACCTGCTCGGCTTCATCGGAAAACAGTACGGAGTCACCATCGAATGCGAGTCTGAGATCTCGCCCTGAGCCAGCATCGGGACTGGCACTGCCACCGAGCAGTGTAGCGGCAGCTACCCCGTGTTCGAGCGCATGGCTCACATCGTCGGCCTGTGTCGACAAAAACAGCGTACAGCCAAACGCGCGAATGTAGCGATATGGGCTTTCACCGCCGCAGAATGCAGCGCGGGTGATTGCCAGGTCGTAGGCTTTGATGGAATTGAAAATCCGCAGTCCGGTGTCGGCGGAATTGCGCGATAGGAGTATTACTTCGACTCGATGTTTTCCAAGCAATTCGTTGATATTCAACAGCTTTTCAACGAAATGAAATGCCTCGCCCTGCTCGAGGGCGCGATCTTCGTGGGCAATCTGGTAGAGCCTGTAGGCCTCCAGACCTTCTTGTTCGTACACGGCGTTACTGGCGTCGAGATCGAACAGTGCCCGCGAGCTGATGGCGACGGTCAACGGGGGCGTATCAGCGGGCATCGCTTGCGCCGTTCATCAGGCGTCGAGGTCCGGGATCAGCTGGCTTTGCAGGCGGGTCATCATGTCTTTCAATTTGAGTTTACGTTTCTTCAGGCGCTGAATGCGCATTGAATCATGATGTTGACTGCTGACCATGTGATGAATGACTTCATCGAGATCACGATGTTCTATTCTCAGTTCTTCGAGCCAACGTTCAATATCGGCGTTATCCATGCGGACACCTGCCCTGCCGTTCCATGGCATCATAAGTGGTCTGTGGCAAGGTTCAAGCAGCTTCCAGACTCAATGAGACGCAAGTGAACAGTAAACCAGCAACGAACAGGCGATGAACAGACGATGATCACTCCAACGACGCCCACATGGTGATTGCCCTGGCCGCACTGATGGCTGGAGCGTCCTTTATCATCCTCACCCGGCTGCTGTGGTTGAGCGCGAAACCGCGCACTGCCGACGGCCAGCCGCGCTCGTCCGAGGGACGTCGAAATCCATCGACAACAATCATCACTGTGGCCGCTGCAGCGCTCGTCATCGGTCTTGGCGTACTTGCCGCCACCGGCAAACTGCACTGGCTTGCTGCCGTCGGCGCAGCCCTTATCCCATTCGTCAGACGGGCATTCGGCTTGTTGCGCTACCTGCCCTGGGCGCGCCAGGCATTCAACGCTTACCAGGGAACCAAAAACCATGCGGCTGGTGGCTCCACGGCAAGTCGCGCAACCGGCGAGATGGACGTGGCTCAGGCACGGGAAATACTGGGCCTTGGGACACATCCAACGCGTGATGAAGTTATCAGCGCGCATAAAAGACTGATGCAGAAAGTGCATCCAGATCGGGGTGGTTCGACGTTTCTCGCGCAGCAGCTCAACGAAGCCAAGGTGACACTACTGCGAGCCCTGTGAGCCTGGGCGAGTTACCTGCAAGAAGTACCTGTAAGAAGTACCCGTAAGAAGCTCACAAATACGTTACGAATCCCACCGCGATAGTGTGTCGCTGGTCGCATTTCTGGCTTCCCTGTTGGCCTATTCTTCCGGGATGCCAGGAATCACTGAATCAGATCGTCGTAGTTTGCCGCGGTTCTCAACAGTGGATGTCGACGTTAACGTACGCCTCCGGGGTCAACTGACTCATATGCAGGCACGTCTGGTCGATTTCAATCGATACGGCGTAGCGATTCTGCTTGCCGAGCCCCTGCCGAAAGACAAAATAGTGTTTATTCATCTCGCCTGCGGCGATGCGCGCCTCGATGATGTCGTGGGTGTTGTCCACAACAGCCTGCGTCACGAAGACGGCTACCGTTGCGGCATCCGCTTTCGCACCCAGTCAAACGAACAGTTCGACCGAGAAGCAGCGGAACACAAGCTCATTGAAATTGAGGGAATGATTGCGTGCGGCGGGCTCGACGAGATCCTTGCCGATACCGCGGCAAACTCAGGTTCCAACTAGACTGCGGGCTTCAACTTCGAGCGCAACCAGCCGACGGACCCAGTTATCAAGCAGCATGAAGTCGTCGTCGGTGACAGCAAAAGCCCGGCTGATTTCTTTCAGCAGACACTCTTCTTCGATCTCGAATGCGCCATCGGCGTAACTCAGCCGTAACAGATTCAACAGCGCAATCAGGCGGGATTTGTGTGTATCGAAGATGGCCTCGATCCCGTCGAGTTCAAGATATTCCGATTCAGTAGACAGATTGAGCTCCATCTCGCGCTTGAATTCATCCAGCATCCCTTCCTCGTTTGGATCGAGCAAGCCATCGGACACCACGACATCATGGGCCAATCCCAGGAAAGACTGGCGTTGTTCGGAATTGAGGGAAGCAAGCCACATCGTGGAGCTAGCCCAGCGCCAGGCTCGACAGCATGATGAGGACACAGAGCCAGCCCCAGCCGATGAATGCCTTCATGACCAGGCTTTGCTCGAAAAAATCCTCAATCAGATGCCACATGCCTTTTCCATAATCCGTGTTTCCCGCAGAGTTTAATCCAATTTCGGCCGTTGCCACAGACCCTTGAGTTGGCTAAAGCGCCGGGGCATCTTTAAAATCCACCGGGTGTCCAATGCCTTTGTACAGCTAACCACCGAGCTTACCGCTGACTGTGAGCAGGGGCTGGTACTGACGCCGACCGAACGTCTGCGGCGCAACCTGATTCGGGCTTACGACGCGGCACAGCTGGCAGAGGGACGAGGTGCGTGGCGTACGGCAAACGTCCGCAATCTGGAAGGGTATATGCGCGCGCGCTACACACAACTGCGCCTGCGTGATCCCACCCTGCCAAAGCTCCTCAGCCGCGAGGCAGAATTTCTGCTGTTCCGGCAAACTGCAGCAGCCGGTAGCGAAACCCTCGTAACACTGGCCCGGCAGGCATGGCAAACGTGCCACAGCTGGCACATTCCCATTGACGAGCAGTCTCTGGCAGCCACCGACAACGGACGCTTGTTCCTCGGCTGGGCCAGACGCGTGCAAGAGGCTTTAGGCGAGATGGGCGCAATCACCCAGGCCGAGCTTGCCAGGCAACTTGTGCTGCATACGGCCGTGCCTGAGCCAGGGATTGTCTGCCACTCCTTTGCCAACATGCCAACCGCGATTCAGCAATGGCTTGCGCACCTCGAAGACCTGGGCACACCGGTGCGGCACTTCACTCCCGCAGATCACACAAGCAGCATCGCGCAGCGTCTGAGCTTCGAGACACCTTCCGCAGAATTCAGTGCCGCTGCGCAATGGAGCAGGCAATTGCTCCTCGCTGCGGGTGAGCGGGTTGACGAGCTGAAAATCGGCATTGTGATACCCGATCTCGCACAGCGTTATTCAGCGGTGGTCCGGCAGTTCACGGCTGAGCTCAATCCGCTGCCCGCAGCGCAGGGCTTGACTGAGACACCATTCGACATCGGCGGTGGCCTGGCCATGGACGAGCAACCCATCTGGCAGACTGCGGCCGACTGGCTGAGCTTGTGTTACGGCAGAATTGCGACCAAGCGCGCGCGGCATGTGTTCAACTCGGGCTACCTAGACCTGCCGGAGATTGCCAGCTGGCCGGTCCACCTGCCGGAGCCCTGCTCGCTCGCTGATATTGTGCAGGTGAGCGATAACGAGCAACTGCGAACTCTCTTGGCAACGCTACCGGGCGATCGCAGCCGAAGTGTCGGAGAGTGGGCCGAATGCTTCGAAAAAGCGCTCCTCGCTGCGGGCTGGCGCGGCCAAGCCACGGGCAGCAGTCAATTCCAGGCCTATCAGCACCTGCGCGGCCATCTTGAGGCCTGCCGCTCCGGTCGCCAGAGGCAGCACGCACTCGCGGCACTGGAGACGGTTCAGCGGCTGCTCGGCACGCTGACATTTGCTCCCGAGCGGCAAGCAGCACCGATTCAGATCATGGGTTACCTCGAGACCACGGGGCTCGACTTCAGCCATCTGTGGGTGAGCGGGCTCGACGATCATTCCTGGCCACGACCGGTCCAGGCGAATCCACTTATTCCCCTGTCTGCGCAGCTGGCAGCCCATGTGCCCAGAGTGACGCCCGACCTGGAGCTGACGTTTGCTCGCCAGCGGCTGCAGCACTGGCAACACGCAACTCATGGGCAGCTCTACTACAGCCACGCTATAAACAACGGCGAGTCGCAGCGAGAGCCCAGTCCGCTGGTGGTTGGATTAGCAGAGGCAAACCTGCCAGAGGTCGTCCCGGAGCGGCCGCACCCGTATTTCGAAGCGTCTGCAGGACTGCTTGAAGACTACCCGCAGACCTCCGGCAGCGCGGTCGAATTGGGTCATCGACACGGTGGCACAGGACTTCTGCGAGATCAGGCGCAATGTCCTTTTCGCGGGTGGGCCATTCATCGAATGGGGCTTAGAGAGATTCGCCTACCTCACGCTTTCCCCGATGCGCTGGACCGGGGCACGCTCATTCACGAAGCGTTGCACAGGCTCTCCCTCGACCCCGACCAGCGTCCGCGCAACCCGGACACCATCACGCCAGCGGACATTGAACCAGCCGTAGTCGGTGCCCTCAACCGACATTACGGGCGCTACCCGGAAACATTTCGCACGACGGAACGTGAACGGCTGGCACGACTGCTTGAAACCTGGCTGCAATTGGACGTTGCGAGAGACAACATGCTGGTAGTCGATCTGGAAGTCGCGCAGGAAATCGAGCTGGAGGGGATCCGACTGAACGTGCGAATCGATCGGGTCGAGCAGATCGGCGATGACGGTGCGCTTGTGGTGGTGGATTACAAAAGTGGCCGAGTCACCAACCGTCTTGCGGAGTCGCGCCTCACCGAGCCTCAGTTGCCGATATACGCCCTTTCGAACTCCGCCATCCGCGGCGTGCTCTATGCGCAACTCGATGAAACGCAACCACGCCTGCTGGGTATGGCCGACACCGGTTTGAGCCTTGCTCCGGCAAGGCTGACAGCGACGCTCGATGGTGACTGGCAGAGGCAACTCGAGCGATGGCGAGAACAACTCAGCGAGCTTGTCAGAGAGATTCAAAGCGGCCATGCGGCGGTCGCCCCGCTGTCCACTCAGGTCTGCCGCAACTGTCATCTGCAGGATTTCTGCCGGTTGTCATCTTTGCAGATGGCCAGCGACTCATGATGCAGATGGCTGTCGGTTCATGACGCTGGCGGCGCCCGATCAGGCCGAACGCGCTATTGCGACGGATATATCACAGTCGGTGATCGTCCAGGCACCGGCCGGTTCGGGCAAAACGACATTGCTCGTCGAGCGCTATTTGAAGCTTCTCGCGAACGCGACCAAGCCAGAGGAAATTCTAGCCATCACCTTCACCCGAAAAGCCGCAGGGGAGATGCGTTCACGCATCATCAGCGCGCTGCGCGATGCGCACGAGCACGCAGCGGGCGCGCTGCGACGCAATGCGGAACTGGG
>CBDUDJ010000153.1:0-5930 GCA_965365885.1 uncultured Gammaproteobacteria bacterium | reverse complement strand
GTCGCTCGCACCGACTGGGATGTGCCGAAACATCAGGGGCTTTCCTACTTCGTTCTCGACATGCAGCAACCCGGTGTCGAAGTTCATCAGCTCAGGCAGATGAACGGCCATGCGTCGTTCAACGAGGTCTTCTTCACCGATGCCCGGGTAGCCGCGGATCAGGTTCTGTCGAACATCGGCAACGGCTGGCAGGTTGCCTTGACGACTCTGACGCACGAGAGGCGCCTGGCCGACGTGCTCAGAGCTACAGCCGCCAGGTCGAAACTCGAAGGTCGTATCTATGAAGAAGAGCGTGCGGAGACCGCCATCGTCATGGAGCCTTATCAATGGTATCCGCAGAGAGCCGGCCGAGTGGACCTCGTCGTTGACCGGGCGAAAACTACGGGCTCAATCAACGACCCGGTCATTCGGCAGGAAATCGCCAAACTGCTGATCATGTCGAAAACCGCCGAATGGACTTCGCGTCGCGCGCGAGCGGCCCAGGAACATGGCAGGCCGCAAGGTCCCGAAGGTTCATTGGGTAAACTTGCGTCAAGTAACGTGGCAAAGGCAGCATCCCACGTTCACACGCTCATCAGTGGCGCCGATGCGATGCTGAGCGGCCCGGACAGCCCGCTCGACGGCATCATCGCGGAAATCCTGGTCTCAGTGCCCGCTATATCAATTGCTGGCGGCACCGACGAGATTCAACGCAACATCATCGCCGAACGCGTCCTCGGGATGGCCAAAGAGCCCAGGGCGGACACCGGGCCCTTCCGCGACGTCCCCAAAAACACCGTCTAGTACCGGGTATTGCCTTTAGCCTGTTCGGTGGAAAAGGCTCAAGGCTAATACCCGGTACTGCCGCACATACGGGTGAATTCAGGGACTGGTGGTGCGTGAGTGAGCGGTAGTAGGCATTTCTCGGTAGTGAAATCCATAAAATCTCACTGATTTTAACGAAAAATGGAAAAACTATGGATATTCGAGTCTGGTCAATGGGACTGCTGCTCGTGCTGGTGGGTTCACTCGCACATGCAGACGATCAAAAAGGATTTTACGCCGGTTCTGGTGCAGGCATGTATTACATCGATTTCGACGATATGGATTATGACGAGAGCGCTGCCAGCATCCGTATTTTCGGCGGCTACAACTTCAATGAGTATGTTTCAGTCGAAGCTGGCTATGCCAGTCTGTTCGAAACTTCCGGCGATGTATTGGGTGCGGATATCGACATCGACGGCAACTCCTGGGACATAAGCGTCCGCCCCACGATGCCTCTGACGGACAACATGCGAGTCTACGGGATCATCGGTTTCACCCGCTACGAGTTCGACGTCAAGATCAGCGCATTGGGTCTGAGTGCGTCTGACGATGATAGCGGCAGCGACCTGATGTACGGTTTAGGCGGCATGTTCGACATCAACGACAGCTGGTCGTTGCGTGGCGAATGGACCACTGTGGACGTAGATGATGCAGACTTCGGGATGCTTTCCCTTTCTGCTACCTACAATTTTCGCTAATCGGAGATAATCCGCAGCGAGAATGATCGAGTGCCCGGTTCTTACCGGGCACTCTTCTTTCTACCCTCCGTTTCGAGAAGAGCATGCAGCGATTGTGGCTGCGCTGCCAAAGTGTGCAACACTCCGCTCCGCATAGACAGTGGGCTTGCTTGTTGCAACATAGAGTTCACGTTGATCTGCGTGCAGGCTTGGGATCGGTGAGCGTTCCATCCAGATCGAAAAAGATGGTCTGCATCAGGTGGCACGTTTCGGTCGTTTTGCCTGCACGCGTCGCTGCGCTTCCTCCATCACCCAACGATCACCTTGTGTTTGAGTCACGCGCAACTGCATCCTGGAAATCTTCCAACCATCCGGTGTGCGAATCAGGTCATCATCGTAGTAACCAAACATCGTGTAGCGTGCGCACCGACTTTCATCAGTCGTATCTATCCAGTGTTCCGCGCGCATATGGGCCAGAACTCGCGCATTGTCGCCATTTATCTCGACTCGGTGATTAGTGATGAAGTGCTGGGTCACGGACAATTCCGCAAACAATCTCGCCTGGGCGGCGACGACCCGATCCGTGTTCAGCAACCGACCTGGAACATCATTCCAGGAACTCAGATCAAACACGGTTTCTTCCGGAAACACGCTGCGCCACAACTTCCAGTCCCGTGCATCGAGACCGGCCGCATAGGCGGAAATCACGTCGACAATTCGAGTCCGATCAAGCAGCCAGGTGAGATCGTCAGCGCCAGTCATTTCTTCTCCATATCTCGTTCAGATCAGGTCCAACGGTCCCACCGCAGAGTTTCAGCAACGGGCTGCCGGGTCACAGGGCCAAATTTGCCCATCGGATAGCCTACCGGAATAAGGCAGAATGCCTCCATATCCGACGGCAGTTGCAGCACATCCTTCGCCGCATCCCGGTCGACCAGACCGAGTGTCGTAGGCGCGGCACCCAGACCGAGGGCACGGGCGGCCAGCAATAGATTCTGCACACCCGGCCAGACCGACCCGGCGGCGCGAGCGGCTTCACCTGCCGATACCGGCGCATCGAACTGGTGACAGGCAATGATCAGCGCCGGTATCTCCGCAAGATGTTCAGCTTGCCACAGCACGGCCTGCAGCATCCGCTGACGCTTCTCGGTCGACTGATGAGGCAACTCCGATGGCCGGCCGGACTGTGGGCCGATGTAGGCATCGACCGCTTTCTTGTTGAGTGCCGCCAGCTTTGCTCTCTGCTCGGAATCCTGTACGACAATCCAGCGCGCGCCCTGCCGGTTAGAGCCACTGGGTGCCTGATTGCCAGCTTCGATCAGTCGAGTCAGCAGCGCCTCGGGCACCGGATCGGGCTTCAGCCTACGCATGGCGCGGCAGTTGTACATGACTTCAAATAGATTTGATTCGGTTTCGTCAGACATCGCCAGCGTTCCCCCTTGTTAACTACTTCATATCTTAACTGATCTTCTTGGGACTGCTGTCACATTCTCCGATGAGCCCCTGCGGCAACATATGTTCCCAGTGGTAGGGAAACCGGCACTTTGCGAGTAAAAATAACTTCTCAGTTTCAGCTCATCGTGGTCTGCGTCAGCGTCACGTTGTTTGCTGTGTGCGTGACGGAAATTTCACTCGTGGTAATTTTAGCGTTTATCGGTCCTGAAGCATTCAATGCACCTAACCTCTTTTACCTGGGTGCTGCAATTCCCACAATCATCACCGCACCAACCACATACTTTATGGCACTCACGGGATTGGAACTTTCCGATGCCCACCGCAATCTGCGCCGCCTTGCAGACACAGACGAGCTGACTGGCCTCATCAACCGACGCTCTTTCTTCGCCAGCGCGAATCGGGTTCTGGCCGAGGCAAAAGACGCAGGCGGACCAATCGCGCTGCTGGTCATCGATGCCGATTACTTCAAACAGCTGAACGACACCTATGGCCACGCAACCGGTGATGCCGCCTTACAGTTCATTGCGGAAAGAATTTCCAGCTGTGTCAGAAAAGACGACTTCACCTGCCGACTTGGCGGGGAGGAGTTCGCGATTCTACTGCCCGGAATGACTGAAGAAAGCGCATGCCCCTTAGCTACAAGAATCCTGGAAAAAATATCCAGGCAGCCAATGGTGTTCGATAACAAAATCATCGAGATGTCGGTCAGTTGCGGAGTTGCCGACAGCGAAACCAGCTACGACATGACAGTGTTGTTCAAAGCCGCAGATGATGCGCTCTACGCTGCCAAAGATGCCGGACGCAATCGGATCGTTCCGCACGCCGACATATCACAGGCAACCACGCACGATACTTCAGCCATGGCCACCGGGAACACGCCGAGCTAGCTAGTCCCGGCGACACCTCGCCACCGCACGTCCCTCCTCAACACAAGCTGGCCTGGACCCAGTGGACTCGTTAGGATGCCTTGTGCTTTATCACGCTGGGGGAACGTTGTGGACCTCTTTAATCTGGAAAACAAGCACGCCGTGGTGACCGGCGCGTCATCCGGTTTCGGCCATCACTTCGCCGGGGTTCTGGCAGCCGCCGGTGCAAAGGTGTCGCTCGGTGCAAGGCGCCAGGACAAACTTGAGGCACGGGTTGCCGAGATCAACGGCGCCGGCGGCAGTGCGATGTGCGCTTCTCTGGATGTCTGTGATAGCGACAGCATGCAGTCCTTTCTCGCCACCGCAGAATCTGCTTTTGGTCCCATCGACGTACTTGTCAACAATGCTGGAATCGAAGCTGGCGCAAAAACCTACATGATGATCGATGAAGACGACTGGGATTCGGTTATAGATACAAATCTGAAAAGCGCCTGGTTGATGGCCAGGTTCTACACGGACCGCGTCGTTGCAAACAAACAATCGTCGGGCAACATCATCAACGTTTCATCCATCACCGACACTCGCACAATTAAAGGCCAGTTTCCCTACGCGGTATCCAAAGGCGGTTTGACACGCATGACCGAAGTGCTTGCGCTGGAAGCACCGCGATATGGAATCCGGGTCAATGCGTTGGCACCCGGTTACATCCTGACGGACGTCAGCCGTCTGCTTTTAGAGAGCGAGCAGGCCCCGGAATTCATGAAGGGCATACCACTAAGGCGGTTCGGCGAATTTGATGATCTCGACGGCCCACTCCTGCTGCTTGCCAGCGATGCATCGAAGTACATGAACGGTTCCATTGTGGTTGTGGACGGCGGGCACATCTGTGCCTCCCTGTAGCAGAATGCGTAGCAGGATCCAGCATCTGGAAGATTCATGGCCATAAGGAATCGTGACGATGAACCCATCTGGCGACCGACGCAGGAAGCCATTTCAGCGACTCACCTAACCCGGTTTGCGACCGCCGCGTCCACACTCAGCGGGCTGGATCTTACCGCGTATAAAGATCTTCACACCTGGTCGATCCAGCAACCTGCTGCCTTCTGGCAGTTGGTCTGGGACTTCACCCGGATTCAAGCAAGCCAGCCTCCTGCGCAGCCTGTCGCGGATCTGCAGCTTTTTCCAGGCGCTCGCTGGTTCCCGAGCGCCCGCCTGAACTTCGCCGAAAACCTTCTGCGCTTTCGCGATGACCAAACGGCACTCGTCTGCATCCTTGAAACCGGCGAGCGAACCGAACTGACCTACGCAGAACTGTTCGCCCAGACAGCCGCCGTCGCCGCCCACCTCAAGGCCAACGGTATCGGTCCCGCCGACCGGGTTGTTGGCTGGCTGCCGAATATCGCCGAAACCGTAATAGCCATGCTGGCAACCGCCAGCCTCGGGGCTGTCTGGTCGTCCTGCTCACCGGATTTTGGCGTCGGTGGCGCATTGGACCGGTTTGGTCAGATCGAACCGAAAATTCTGTTCGCCTGTAACGGCTACACGTACAACGGCAAACCAATTTCCATCGTCGACAACGTCAGCAAAGTCACCGCCGAGGTCCCATCGATCAGCCAGGTGATCTGGGTGGACGTACTCGCTGATGACAAATTTTCAGACACAACTGAGAGCATTCGCTTCAACGACATTCTCAAACAACCTGCAGAAACTATCGATTTCGAACAGCGCGCTTTTGATGATCCCCTCTACATCATGTATTCATCCGGCACGACCGGCAAACCGAAATGTATTGTCCATGGCATTGGTGGCACTCTCATACAGCATCTTAAAGAACACCAACTGCACGTCGATCTCAAGCGCAACGATACGATCTTCTTTTTCACAACCTGTGGTTGGATGATGTGGAACTGGCTGGTCAGTTCGCTGGCGAGCGGCGCCACTGTGGTGCTCTTCGATGGTTCGCCCTTTCACCCGAGCCCGCAGGCATTGCTGGACATTGTTGAGCGGGAACGCGTGGACATCTTCGGCGTGAGCGCAAAATATCTTTCAGCCATAGACAAAGCGGGCCTAAAACCTCGCAAGACCCACAACCTCGAGAACATGCGTTGCCTGCTCTCCACCGGTTCCC
>CBDUDJ010000152.1:0-5955 GCA_965365885.1 uncultured Gammaproteobacteria bacterium | reverse complement strand
GTGGCGACGCTGTCGAGCACATAGGATTCGAGCATCGTATCGAATTCGATACCATTGAGGACGACGCCGTAGCGCGCAAGCACGCTCATATCGTATTTGAGATTCTGACCGACTTTTTTGATTGCTGGATCCTCCAGCAACGGCGCAAGTGCCGCGAGCGCATCCGTCAACGAGATCTGCGACGGCGCTCCAGCATAGCCATGCGCCACAGGCAGATAAGCCGCCTTGCCCGGTTCAATGCAGAACGAAAACCCGACAAGCTCTGCATCCATGTAGTTGATGCTGGTGGTTTCGGTATCGAATGCAAACAGTGCGCTCGCCCGCAGCTGATCCAGCCAGCCGTTGAGCGCATCGAGCGTGCTGATGCATTCATAGTCGCCGGCCGCTGCAGGCGGCGCGAGCACTTCAGCAACAGTTGCGCTGGTGCTGTCTTCCAGCCACGTGCGGAAGTCGAAGCGTTCGAACAGCTCGCGCAGCGCGGCGTCGTCCGGTGGGGTTGCGACCAGGTCGCCTATCGCCACGTCGAGCTCTACATCGCATTTGATCTGCGTCAGTGATCGCGACAGAGGCAGCTGCTCGAGACTGGCCCGGAGGTTTTCGCCGACTTTGCCTTTGATGGCTTCCGCCTGGGCGATCACGGTGTCCAGGTCGCCGTATTCCTTGAGCCATTTCGCCGCGGTCTTCGGCCCCACCTTCGGGACACCGGGAATGTTGTCCACGGTGTCGCCCATTAGAGCCAGATAATCGACGATCTGTTCCGGCGTGACATCGAACTTAGCTATCACGCCGTCCCGGTCCATGGTGGTTTCGGTCATCGTGTTGACGAGCGAGACGTGTGGCGAGACGAGCTGTGCCATGTCTTTGTCGCCGGTCGAAACCACCGTGTCGCGTTGCTGCGCTGTCGCTTGCGTGGCAAGGGTTCCGATTACATCGTCGGCTTCCACGTCGGCGACGACTAACAACGGCAGACCCATGGCGCGGATGATGTCGTGAATCGGCTGAATCTGTTCGCGCAGATCGTCCGGCATCGGCGGCCGGTTCGCTTTGTACTCGGCATACATGTCGTTGCGGAATGTCTTGCCTTTGGCGTCGAAAACCACGGCGATAGGACTGTCCCGGTAGTCTTTCGCGAGCTTTCGCAGCATGGATATCACGCCGCGAATTGCCCCGGTCGGAAATCCTGCAGCGGTGCTCAACTCAGGCATCGCGTGATAGGCTCTGAACAGATACGAAGATCCATCCACCAGTATCAGCGGCTTCGTCTGCGCATCAGCCATCGTCCCTTCACCCCATCTGAAGAATATCGCAATGCAATGTGCTTTGCCTTGCCCCGCGGTTTGGTTCACCATTCCCGGGCCGTTAAGCAAGCGCGACAGCAACCCCAGGTTCGTCACAGCCAGCGACAATGAGTCCGCCCATGAACGCCAGAACGACACTACCACAGCAACCGCACAACGGCGCACCCGGCAAGCGCCCGCGGCGTCTTATCGAAAGCCCGCGGCGTCTTATCGAAAGCCCGCGGCGTCTTATAAAAGAGCCGGGGGTAACATGGCCCAGTCAATCCTCGCTGTGGCGCTGCCTGGCAGCTGCGCTGGTTGCGCTGTTTCTGGCGACACCGGTCCGCGCAGCAGGCAGCGAAATCCGTGGGCCCGATGTCACGATCATCGCCGGTGAAGAACGCACAATCTACGAGTATCGGCAGAACGGTGAACTGCGCATGATCAAAGTCGTGCCCAATTGGGGCAAACCGTACTACCTGGTTCCGCGCGACCGGACCAGCGGCTTCGGCGACCTCGAACGCGCCGAGATGCTGCTGCCCTCCTGGGTCCTCTTCGAGTTCTGAGAATCCAATGAACGCGATCACACAGCTGGATGTTCTGGATCTTGAAGACACCATCGCCCGCTACGGTGTCGGTGAGCTGATTCGATACTGGCCGGCGGTCAACGGGATAGAGAACAGCAACTACTTTCTGCGGACAGCGCAGGATGGCCGTGAGCGGGAGTTCGTTCTCACCATCATCGAGCAGCCGTCAAACTCCGGCAGGGCGTATGTTCCGTTGCTTGATCTGTGCGCCCGAGACGGCCTGCCCGTGGCGAAGGTTATCCGCACATTGACCGGGGAGTCCTACGCCACCTTCGACCGTAAGTCGGTGATCCTGTCACAGCGATTACCCGGACGTCATGTCTACAATCCCACTCAGCTGCAAGTCGAGGCGCTCGGCCGGTTTACAGCCAGATTTCACAACACGACAGCAAACTGGGACTTCCCCGTACCGCCGTATCCTCGCGACGGCCGCTGGCTCGCCGAATCCGCGAACGCCAGTAGACACTATCTGCCCTTCGAAGCTTCGCAGTTGCTCGACGATACGCTGGTGAACGTTCTGTCGTTGCTCAACCGTGAGGATATTCGTCAGCTTCCTACGGGCGTCATTCATGGCGATCTGTTTCGTGACAACCTGCTGTTCAATGAGCGCGGGCTCACCGGGGTGCTCGACTTCCACCATGCTGCTCGGGGCTATCTGATTTACGACCTGGCTGTGGCAGCCAACGACTGGTGCACTGATTCGACCGGTGCGCTCGACACCGAACGGACTACGGCACTGCTGCGCGCATACCATGCGATTCGCCCTCTTAGCCCTGCAGAAATTCGATTTTTTCCGGTGTTTGTGTTGTACGCCGCGTTGGCGTTCTGGTTGTCACGACTTGCGGTGGCGCTGCACGCGAACGAAGAGAGCAACGTACGCTGCAACAACCCCGAAGAATTCCAGCGCATCGTGCAGCATCATTGCGCGCATTTCTTCTACCTCGACGAGCGCCTGCTGCTGGACTGACCGTTCGCGGCAACCGCCTCACAGCACCTGCAACAGAAACACCGAAAACCATTGATTCGGATCCGTCCAGGACGCGATCTCCGTGAAGCCGCCTCGTTGCACCAGAGAGATGAACTCATCGGCATCGTATTTGTACGAGTTTTCCGTGTGAATCGACTCGCCCGTGGCAAATGTGAGCTGCCGCTCGCCAAGGTTGATGCTGCAGGGTTCGTCGACATCCAGAAACATCTGGATGCAACCCTCCTGCGGATTGTAGACCGCCCGGTGGGAGAAGCCGTCCGGGTCGATGTCGACACCCAGCACTTGTGAAAGGTGCGTGAGGAGATTTTTGTTGAACGCAGCGGTGAGACCTGCTGCGTCGTTATAAGCAGCCTCGAGCGTAGCCGTTGCCTTCTTGCGGTCGACACCGATAAGAAAGTGACTGCCACTACCCAGCGTCGCCGCGGCATTGGTAAGGAAGTCCACCGCCTGTTCCGGTTGGAAATTGCCGATGCTGCTACCCGGATAGAAACCCACTTTCTGCAACTCGCTCACGGGTTCGGGTAGCGCAAAGGGCTTCGTCAGATCGGCACACGTCGGCAGGATGTCGAGCCACGGGTAATCGGCATGGAGCGTCTCGGCCGTATCCTCCAGGTGAGCACGAGATATATCAACCGGCACGTACGTGCTCGGCCGGATATGCTCCAGCACTTTGCGGATTTTTTGACTCGAGCCACTGCCGTATTCAACAAGACATACTCCGCCGCCAACGGCAGCCGCGATCTCCCCAAGATGCCGCTCGAGGATCGACAGTTCCGTGCGCGTGAGATAGTACTCCGGCAACTGGGTGATGGTTTCGAAAAGCTCGGAGCCGCGCTGATCGTAGAAATACTTAGCGGACACATATTTCGGCTTACAGAACAGCCCGCTAAGAATCTCCTCGCGCTGATCCTCCGCGGAAGGCTGTCGATCGAAGAATGTCAGATTGCCATGTCTTTCTATTGCCGGATCTGCTGCCGGATCTGCCGACTGTTCTGAATGGATGGTTTACCTCCTGTGCGAGCTCTATTTAGTTTTTGTCCTGCGCTCGTTAGTTTCTGTCCATTCTGGACAGAAACTATTTAGTCATACATCCCGCGCGAGGCGAATGCCGCTGAACTGCCAGCGATCCTTCGGATAGAAGAAATTGCGGTAGCTGGCTCTGATATGGTCGCCCGAAGATGCACATGAGCCACCCCGCAGGACGATCTGGTTGCTCATGAATTTGCCGTTGTATTCGCCAAGTGTGCCTGCGAGGGGTTGATACCGCGGATATGGCACGTAAGGACTCGCCGTCCATTCCCAGACATCACCGAACATCTGTGCGAACTGGTCCTCGGACGGCTCGCGTTGCCTGGGGTGCAACCGGCCGCTGTCGACAAAGTGACCGTTGTCCACGTTGAGGCCGGCAGCCGCTACTGCAGCCTCCCACTCAGATTCCAGCGGCAACCGCGAGCCAGCCCACCTGGCAAAAGCATCTGCCTCGTAGAAACTCACATGACATACCGGTGCTGACAACTCGAGTCTTGCGGAGCCGCTCAGGCGGTACTCGTACCACTGTGCACCGTCCTTATACCAATACAACGGGGTGCAACGCGTGAACCTCTGGCCGACGCAGTCGTCTCTGCGCATTTCAGCAAATTGCGGCCGCGCGGTTTGGTTGAGCCAGCTCCAGCCGTCGCTCAACCACAAGCTCGGTTCAAAGTAACCTCCAGCCAGTACGAACTCCAGATATTCGCCATTTGTCACCAGACGGTCCGCCAGAGAGTAAGGCGGCAGATACACGTCGTGTCGTGGCAACTCATTGTCGAACGAGAACTCATCAGCAGAGGCCCCGATACCGACAACGTCAGGTGCGCATTCGAGAAATCTCATCGCCTGGGTTGCGACTTGTGGCGCCTGCGTTTGCGAAACCTCCGATTGATATGCCGGCATCAGCGGATTGTTGCCGAGGTTGTACTTGATATCCGTCAGCAGCAGTTCCTGGTGCTGGCGCTCGTGATGCAGGCCGAGCGTTGTTCGCAGCCCGACGGTGTCCGCATTGTCTGCGTCCACTGTCTGGAGGAGTTGCGCCATATGGTCATCCACATAGGCTCTATAAGCGCGGATATCGGCAACTGTTGGTCGTGACAGCAGGCCACGCTCGGCACGCGGGTAAGGGCTACCGATGCCATTGTAGTAGGAGTTGAAGAGGTACTCGTAACGTGGATGAAAAGCCTCGTAGCCGGCGAGGTGCGGCGTCAGCAGAAACGTCTCGAAGAACCAGCTCGTATGCGCAAGGTGCCACTTCGGCGGGCTGGCATCCGCCATCGGTTGCACACCGTAGTCTTCCACTGTCAAAGGTGCGCACAGCACTTCGCTGTCACGCCGGATCTGCTGGTAGTGATCCGGCACGGCACTTGAGCCCTCTTGTTCACGAGTCACAGGAGGTCTCAAGTCATCAGGTACTTGTCGATTTATGTCAGAAATTGGCAGACAGCGACTCGAAGGTGGTGACAATGGTATCAGCTTGCTGCGGATATTTGATGAACCCGTGATAGTGACCTGCAGGGTTCACAATCACGACGTTCGCTGTGTGCTCCACCTGATAACGGCTACCGTCCACACCGCCTGCGGCCTTGAAGACGGGTACTTTGGCAAACGCGACGTTGAGTTGCTCTGCGAATTCCGCCACGTCACGCAGCTCACCTGTGACGCCCAGGAAGCTTTCGGAGAACGCTCCAACATAAGTTGCAAGCCGCTGTGCATCATCCCGTTCGGGGTCAACGCTCACCAGCACGCCCTGAAAAGCCGCCGCCGAGGCCGGCTCGATTGCGGCAAGCTGACGTTCCGCCTGCGCCATCACCGCAAGGCTCGTTGGACAGACATCGGGACAATTCGTGAAGCCGAAGAAGAGGAACGACCAGCGACCTCTCAGGGACTCGATGTCGAATGCCGATCCGGAGTGGGCGGTCAGCCGAAACTGGGTAATTTCTCGCGGCCGTGGCAGGATGAAAACGCCCATATCGCGCAGCTGCTCAGCCGTGAGGACCGGAGTGCGTACGACGCTGTAGACAAACAGACCCACCACCACGGTGATAAAACCCAGACAAAGCGCAATGGTGAT
>CBDUDJ010000151.1:0-5970 GCA_965365885.1 uncultured Gammaproteobacteria bacterium | reverse complement strand
GTTTCTATCAATGCAAACCGCCCACCTATCTCGATGTACCTTCGAAGATGCAGACGGCGGCTGTGAACATCGCGGATCCCGACAGCCCAATGGGCGCACGTGGAATCGGCGAACCGGCGATGGGTTGCGCAACGGCAGCTGTCATGTGCGCGCTGAGCGATGCGCTGGGCGGCCACCTGTTCAACCGCACGCCGGTAACACCCGACGTCATCCTCAATCATGTAGCAGAACGGCCGCAATCGTTCGATCTGCTCAGCATCAATACCTTTTAGGCGGGGGCAACTATGGCAGCACACGACGTCATGCCCGATATGGAACTCTTTCAGCCGGTCACTGTGGAGGACGCGGCAGCGCTGGCGGCCCGGCTCGGCAGCAACGGTTGGCTACTGGCCGGCGGTCAGGACACCTACGGCTGGCTGAAAGATCGGGCAAAACACCCGCAGGCGCTGATCGATCTCAGCGGAATCGAAAATCTCCAGGGCATCAGAGAAACCAGCAACGGCATCACAATCGGCGCCATGACGACGCTTACCGAAGTCAGTGGCGATCCACTGATTCGCGAGCGCTTCGATCTCCTCGCACAAGCAGCGCGACATGTGGCAAGTCCACAGATCCGCAATCAGGGAACAATCGGCGGCAATGTCTGTCAGGACACACGCTGCTGGTACTATCGACGTGGCCTATCCTGTTACAGAGCCGGTGGGAATACTTGTTACGCCAACACTCCTGAAGGAATGAATCGAGAACACAGTGTGTTGGATGCAAGTCGCTGCGTCGCGGTCAGTCCTTCCGACACCGCTACTGCGCTCGTCGCATTGGATGCGACGATGGTGATCCAGAGCGTTGCAGGGACACGGCGTCTCGCAGCACAGGACTTCTTTATCGGTCCAGCAGTGAACATCCAGCGCATGACTGCTCTGCGCGACGATGAGATTCTGACCGCAATCGAGTTACCGAGCACCTGGGCAGGTGCTGATTTCTACTTCGAAAAGGTCGCAGACCGAAATGTCTGGGATTTCGCGCTCGTCAGTATTGCCGCCGCAATGCGCACACAAGGCACGATCATCGAAGAGGCCCGATTCGTCTGTGGTGCTGTGTCTTGCGTGCCGAGACGGCTGCCGGAACTCGAGCGTGCCGTTATCGGCAAGCCGCGCAATGAGCAAACCGCAGATAGCGTGGTGAACCTGGCAACCACCGGGACACGGCCGCTGAACTACAACCACTTCAAAATATCGCTCATGGAGAATCTGGTACGGCGTGCCCTCCGGGCTTAGGGGAAGTCATTGTGGATATCGTAACCACTAAAGAAGACGTCTGGGGCCGGGAAGTTATCCTCGGAGTTTCCTGGGACCTGCTGTGGGTCGTGATCGCGTTGGCGTTGGCGGCGATCGTCATCCATCTGCTGGTGATGGCATTTCTCAATAAAGCCGAGCGGCCTTCCGCAACGGGAGAACAGCTGGCGCGACACGCGAACATCGACAGGGGATTCCACTGGTTGATGGCAGTGTCCGTGTTCGCTCTGCTCATCACCGGCGTGCTTCCGATCATCGGCTTCAATTTTTCCTGGCTGACGATTCACTGGATTGCCGGTGTGCTGTTAACACTTCTCGTGGTATTCCACATCGTCCGGTCTTTGCTCTGGCAAAGTCCAAAATCGATGTGGGTGGAGGCGAAAGATCTGCAGGAACCGTTTGATTCAACTATCAAGTCCGGCAAGTACTCGCTCGCACAAAAAGGCATGCACCACGGAATGTCTCTGCTCGTACTCGCGGTAATTGCGACCGGACTGGTGTTGTTGGCGATGATAGACACACCATTGTGGGAAAGGTCCAAGCCGCTTGAGGAATCGACCCTCGGCTGGATGTTTCTCCTGCACGGCCTCTCTACTCTGGGCTTGATCGGATTGACAGCACTGCATGTCTATTTCGCAGTAAGGCCGGAAAAACGCTTCTACACACGCTCGATGATCAGCGGCTGGATTTCGGAGAACGAACACGCTGCGAACCATGATCCGGAACGCTGGATGCCTGCAGGGACTCGGGGCGTGGGTGAAGAGTCCCGCTGAGCGCCGGTCATCTGAAGCCTGATAAAGAGATTCCGTGCAACAATTCGACTCCGTAACCGACATCGAAGCGGTAGAAACCGCCTACGAATTCCTTCTGGCCTATGCCGCACAGGGCCGCGCTGACGACGTAGAAGGCCCTGGACAGAAATCACGAGTAGTCGTCAGTGAACTGGACACAGCGCTTGCCAATATCCTCGGCTGGCTCGACAAAGAGATCGCATTCAGCAGCGTTGTCGAAGAAGACATCAACAAGACCCGCAAGGCACTGGCATTAGTGCTGGCACAACCACGTATCAGCAGCGAGCTGATCGACAATCTGAATGCATCCATGCACCTGCGCGCAGTATTGACCGACCTCTTTCTCTTGAGTGAAACCATTGAGGCGGCCGGCTCTCAAGAATGAGAGCTGCTCATTCTGGGCGCTGGCGCCTTATATCGGCTCGAACAACAGCAAAGTCACACCGTCGCGCTTGTCAAAGACGGGCTTCAGCTTCATACCAACCCGAACATCCGCTTCATCGGTGTTGACCAGCGTCGATGTCATCCTGATACCTTCTGCGAGCTCCACAACTGCAAGTTTCTGCGGCACGTCGTCCGCAAAATGAGGCGACGTTGGCTGTCTTGTCAAAGTGAAGGTGTATAGCACCGCATCGCCAGTTACTTCACGCCACTCGAGATTGTCTGAAAGACAGCTCGAGCACCGGTTACGTGGATAAAACACCCACGCCGCACAATCCGTGCACTGTTGAATCATAATTTTTTTCGCCGCAAGCCCGTCCCAGAACGGCTGGCTCGTTGGCGTTGGCAGCGGCAGAGGTTTTACGAAATCGTGGCCCATCTCAAGCTCCCTGCAGCAGCAGCGCACTCTGCTCGCTCATGACACCCCCGGTACCGGAGACGTACACAGTGTCACAGGTCCCGAGTTGCCGTTCGGCTGCGCGGCCCATTATCTGACGAACAGCCTCGATGGTTTGTGTCATGCCACCTGCCGCGCCCGCCTGCCCCATGCCCAACTGGCCACCATGTGTGTTCATGGGAAAATCTCCTGCGAACGTCAGGTCGTGTTCGGCAATGAATTGCATGCCTTCTCCTTTATCACAGAACCCCGCATCTTCCAGCGTCAACAGGACAGTGATGGTGTAACAGTCATAGATCTGTGCAGCGTCGACATGGCCGGGTGTCACACCGGCCATCTCGAACGCCTGCTGGGATGCAGGACCAACCGGCGTAAAGCAGGCATCTTCTGCATAGGTTGGGGTTTTGATCGTCAGGTGCTCGCCGAATCCGGTTACAAAGACCGGCCGCCGGGAACACTTCGCAGCAATTTCCCGGCTCGCCACTACCACCGCGCCGCCACCGGTGACAGGCATGACGATCTCCAGCATTCGCAGCGGGTCGGCTATCAGCTTGCTGTTGAGCACGTCTTCGATTTCGATCGGCTGGCCGTAAAACGCAGCATTCGGATTCAACGCCGCACTGCGCCTCTGATCAACGACGAGTTTGGCCATCGCTGCCGGATCGTAAACGTAATCGGCAGCGTATCGTTGGGCGATCATCGCATAACCGCAGTTCTGCGCCAGATTGCCGTAGGGGACTTCGAACTCTGCCTGTGGCGATCCCCAGTTCATGCTCGACGCACCGAAGTAACGCATCGGGTTGATGGGTTGCGGCTGCGGGTTGCGCGGGATTGGCCGTGCGGGCAGCGCACACACCACCACATCACAAACACCCAGTTCGATCGCAGCTGCCGCACGCCAGATCATGCCGACCGCATTCGCGCCTCCCAGATCGACACGCTCGGCAAAATTCACGGGCTGTCCCAGGTACTCGACGATGGTGGCAGGCGTGAACATCCCCGATTCACGAATATCCGAACAGACTATTCCATTGATGTCCGCCGCCTCCAGCCCAGCATCGGCCAGCGCCATCTGGGCAAGATCAGCCCACTGCTCAATGGTGAATTTGCGTGGGCCTGTGTATTTGCGCTCGTGCTTGTACTCTGCAAACCCGACCACGGCTGCGTCGCCGCGTAACCCCATCAATGCTCTCCGACATGTGTGACAATCAACGATGATAAACTTCGAACCCTGACTCTGACAAAGACCAAATAAGACAAAGAGATGAATTCAACGAGCAGCGTGCAGTGAGAATCTGGCTGATCCGGCATGCGAAATCATCCTGGGCGGATGCGGGACAGAAGGATTTCGATCGACCATTGAACAAGCGCGGTAATGCCAACGGTCCAAAAATGCAGGCCTGGCTCGCCGAGCAGACTCATAAAGCCCAGTGGCTGTGGACCAGCGATGCCAAACGCGCGTTGGCGACTGCTACGTTTGTGCAAGCCGGGTTCGGTCTTGCCAGGGACCACCTGGAGGCAACCCACGAGCTTTACCACGCATCCGCGGATGCTCTGTTGGATGTCATCCGGCGAACTCCGGCCGAATTCGAAAACGTCGCTGTGGTCGCCCACAACCCAGGACTGACCGCTCTGGTCAACAGCCTCGCCGGCCACATCACAGTGAACCTGCCAACGTTCGGGGTCGTCCGCCTGCGCTGCGATCCGCCGTGGCAGGAACTGCAGTTCGGCCAATGTGAAAAAGAACTTTTCTGCTCGCCAAAGTCGCTGCAGCTCAACTGACCCTGGAAGGCGCAGACGTCACGGGTCTCTGGACTAGCGCCACCAGAGTCGGTATACCTGCACCTCCAACATTCAACAGCGGAGACCTGGAATGTCATTTCTGTCGTTTATCGTGCTGCTCGCTATCGCATATCTGTTATGGCGCGTGACCGATCAGTTACCCGATCTGATTTTTCGGCTCAGCGAGATTCAACGGGACATCGCCGATATTCGTCGACGTATGGCCGGCGACGGAGCTCCGATTGAACCTTCTGTGACGCCAAGCGCACCTGACGCTGCTAACGACGATTCCGCGTCCGACGATTAAATCGGTCCATTGATAAGCCGCAATCCTGACTGGCGTATATGGCTGGGTCTGAGTGTCACACTGGCCTGGCTGATTCTGGGTGCTGCCTACATTTCGCTGTCGATCGGTTGGGGTAATATCGCCTACCTTCCAGCCGACGATCTCGGCAGCTTTCTTGAAGGCGCGTTCGCACCGCTGGCGTTTCTGTGGCTGGTAATCGGCTACTTCCTGCAACAGAAGGAGCTCCAGCAGAACACCCGTGCGCTGCAGGCACAAGCCGAAGAGATTCATCGCTCCGCCGAACAGGCCGTCATCCAGTCGCAGAAGATGGCGGAATCGGAAGTTCACGCAAAGCAGGACACTTTTCTGCAGATCGTCAACAGCGTGCGCGGCCAGCTCGGTCAGATCAGCGGATTTCTCTTCCTCTCGAGTCAGGGGACAGGCGCAAGCGGCACCGTGTCAGCAGAGGAGATCAGTGACTTGTTTCGACGCCAGTCCAGCCTGGAGCCAGAAGTGTTTTCCCGTCAATTGTTGCAGACTCATATCCGGCTCAATGATGACAGCTCACAGCAGTACGACCTTTTCTACGGCACGACCACACGCGCCAGACACAGCAACAACTTCATCTTCGTCTTCGAACGTCTCATGAAACGCGCCGAGGAAGTCGATCCGGATAACATGATCAGAGATTCTCTGCTCACCAGCGGCCATGGTTTCGTCTATGCAATGGCAAAACGCCATCAAGCCGATGCGCCGCCGGAGCTGGCGAAGCATGACAAAACGGGGCTCTTTATAAAATTCTGAGAAGGCGACATCCCAACTCAAAACTCGACTCTTTTATGCAAAAATTCAATTGGGGGATACATCAATGAACACAACCAGGAACTGGAGCCAAAATCATTCTGGAGCTTGCGTCTGCAGTTTTTCCGTGCAGCTCGTGGCTGCGATTCTCGCCACTTTAGTGATTGCAAGCCCAGCACC
>CBDUDJ010000150.1:0-5992 GCA_965365885.1 uncultured Gammaproteobacteria bacterium | reverse complement strand
GGCTCAGTGTTGGAAAGAGTTCGAACACGTTGTCTTTGTCACGTGTCAGGCGCGCCGGTTCGCCGCTCAGTGGCTTGCGGAAAAGCCTGCCGAGCGATTCGAAGATAACGGCATCCTGACCGGGGACTTGCTGTGCCCAGCGCGGCATGCGTGTCTGAAATCGATCGGGCGCGACGTCCACAGCGAACCGTGGTGCCTCATAGACAACGCGTGTGTCGGCGACACGAAACGGGATGTCGGATTGCGTGCCTGTCACTGCGTCCACCCGGTGAATTCCGCCCGCGGACCAATAAACGATGCTGCGGGAGTCCGGGGTGAAATCCATGTTCGGGTACACCCCGTGGACGGCCCAGCTTTCCTGCATGTCCTGATCCAACTTGTCGACGAGCATTCGTTCCGCCCCGGTTTCGAGGTCTTTCACAAATAGCCGGCTGACCGCGCGCACGCGGCGGACGAATGCGAGCAGTTTGCCGTCAGGCGATGGCGTCGGTCGCACCGCGCCACCCGGACCACCAGCAATGTCCTGAATCTCGCCTGTTTGCAGAGTCACCCGCTTGATGCGGAACACTTCCTTATTCGTGTCTTGTGCGTATATGAATTGATCGCCAGGGGTGGTGTTCTGGCTGTAGTAGATGCCCGCGCCATCTGGCGTAAACATCGGTTCACCCAGTTCCTTCTGATACTTTTTGCTGGGGCGCTCGACCGCGGCGACCCCCTTGCCACCGGCCAGGTGATAGAGCCAGATCTCGCCGGCTCCCAGTGAGCGCTGAGTAGTGAAATGCTTGCGCGCTGCAATGTATTGCCCATCCGGCGACCAGCTGGGATTGTTGGTGAGCTGGAACTTCTCGCTGGTGATCTGTCTTGGGTTGCTGCCGTCGGTGGCCATCACCCAGATATTGTCCGCGCCATCGCGATCGGAAGTGAACGCGATATCTGCGCCGTCGGGGCTGAAACGGGGCTGCATGTCCCAGTGAAATCCTGCAGAAATGTTGCGGGCGTCGCCACCTTCGATCGGTAGCAGATAGATGTCACCTAAAAGATCGAACGCGATGGTGCTGCCATCCGGACTCACGTCCAGGCTCAGCCAGGTGCCTGCCTGCGTGTCGATTTGAATTTCCCGCGGCGGGACACTGAAATCCGGTTGCGTAACGTTCCATTCCGGTTCTTCCTCAGCGCCCGGTTTGTCCCCGGCGGCGACCAGCGCAGACAATGGCAGCAGGCACATCATCAGGATGCCCAGCTGACATACTGACTTGCTGATAGGGCGTCCACGAGACCGCTGGCGTGTGTTGTTATCCTCCAAATCCGGGTTCCTCCTCGGTGCGCAGACTGGCCGCGTGTTTTTAAACACGCTGCTAGTCCGGATTGAATGCGTAGCGGCCACTGCCAAACAGGACGATGGCTACAGCGCCAAAGAGATAGAATCCCTGTAATTCGAGTGCCCAGCCTCCCTGGTTGCTCAGTGAGAACAGGTCGTTGCCATGTGCCAGGCCGATGGCGACCAGCATGTTCACAATGAGGAGCACTGCACCGGCGCGGCAGGCTGATCCAGCAATGATCATGATCGGTGCGATGATCTCTCCGATGAATACGGCATAGGTGAGAAAACCAGGTAAGCCAATTCCTGCCAGATGTCCACTAATCCAGCTCAGGGCAGCATCGTTACCGAGTTTCGAGATGCCGTGGAACAGCATCAGCCCGCCTACGGTGAGGCGTAGCATGAGTTTTCCCAGGTTGTCGTAGAAGGGTTGGTCCAAACTATCTCTCCTTGACGATCACGAATTCAGGCTCGGGGCAGGCGCCACGGTCCTCTGTATGCGGGGGTCAACATGGCGTTCGCTGGGTTGTTGGAGAGAAACCGCTGTTTGCTCTTGTCCCAGTCGAGAGCGTCTCCTGTGCGCAGTGCGATATTGCCCAGGTGTGCGTTTACCGCGGCAAGACTCGCAGTCTTGACGTCGCAGACAGGTGTTTTGCGGCTGCGGATGCAATCGATGAAGTTGCTCGTATGCTGATCCAGTCCGCGCGCATCCGGCCGGGCGATTCGCGCAGGTTGCGCGGCAAGTTTGTAGCTTGAGGCGCCCGTTGACGAACGTTCCGTTTCCGGAAAAATTTCCCACTTCTGGCGATCGACCACCAGTGTGCCGTTGTTGCCGATGAAGGCAATGCCATGGGTGCGCTGGAAAGGGCCAAGCCCAATGCCTACCGCGTGCTCCCAGATCATTGAAAAGCCATCAAATTCGTAGATTGCCTGCTGCGTATCCGGGGTCTCCATGGCGCTGTCGGGGTAAGCAAAATTGCCGCCGGAGGACATTACACGATTCGGGTACTCCGCCTGCATGCCCCACACCACGATATCAATCAGGTGTACGCCCCAGTCGGTCATGAGCCCGCCAGCATAGTCCCAGTACCAGCGGAAATTGAAATGAAAACGGTTTGGGTTGAAAGGCCGCAGCGGCGCGGGACCGAGCCACATGTCGTAGTTGACACCTTGCGGCGCGGCTGCGTCGGGTTTGACCGGGATGCTCTTGATCCAGTCCATATATGCCCAGGCTTTCACGGTGCGTATCTCGCCGAGTTTGCCTGAGTGGACATAGTCCATGGCGTCGAGCCAGTGCGCGCCGCTGCGTTGCCACTGCCCGACCTGTACCACGCTGCCGTGGCGCTCGGCCGCAGCGACCATTGCCTGGCATTCAGCCACGGAGTTACCCAGAGGTTTTTCGACGTAGACATCCTTGCCCGCCTCGCAGGCGTCTGCCATCTGCAGGCAGTGCCAATGATCGGGTGTGCCGATGATCACTGCATCGACATCCGGATCATCCAACAGCGCGCGGTAGTCTGCGTAGAGTTTTGGCCGGGTGTCCGTCATCTCGACGACATCTGTTGCGCGTCGTTCGAGCACGTTGTTGTCGACATCACACAACGCCGTACAGCGTGTGCCGGGAACCTTCAGCATCGAGCGCAGGTCGGAAAAGCCCATGCCGTTGCAGCCGATCACCCCGACGTTGATCGTGTCGCTGGCTGCTGCCCGCAATCTACCGAACGGCCCGACACCCGTGCTCAAAGCCGCAAGCCCGGTAGTGGCAAGAAATCGTCGTCGATCCACTGTACCCCCTGCAGTCTTTGCTACAGAAAACGTTCTGCGTTGGCAGCGAACAGTCTACCGGAACCGCTCAAACATGAGGTGGAAATTTCGAATGTTGTGGGGGCAGCAGTCACCAGTTGCTTGATTCCGGCTCGCCTTTTATAGGACCCTTGAGATTGGCGGTCACCCATCCACCGTAGTAGCCACCCGGCTGCGGTTGCACCCGCTCATCGCCGATGTAACAGGAAAGCACACCAGGATAGAAGCCGCACCAGTTTCGAATCGAGCTGAATTCAGGAAAAGTGACGTCATAACGCCAACCTATCGCACCTGAGTCTGCGTGCCCGGCCAGTGCGAAACTCGTTGCCAAGCCCTTCCATTCACACGTCGTCTGACCGGGAAGATCTACAAGCATACCGGTAGCTACATCCTTCGCCGGAAAGTAGTAAGTCGGGGCACCGGCGGTCTCCAGAACTCTCACACCTCGATCGGTTGCTGCAACGATGATTTCGCCGTGCAGAACGCGAAGAGGAGATTTCACATCCTCCTGTCTGGGTGGGCGGGGAAAATCCCAGACCGATTCTTCGCCGCGATTGGTTGCGTCGGCGAACGGCGGCCGGTCTGCGCCACGATAGCGCCACCGGGCTCTGGCCTGAATCAGTTGCGGCGTGAGTTCGGGCAGTTTTGCCATGTATTTGGCGCGTTAGCACCTACTCTGCTGAAACGTACTTGCCGTACTCGTCGATCATCCACGATTTGCCGATTGCCTTTGCGGGAAGCGACAGACCAAGTTCCGGGACTTCCAGGCCAACCCATGCGGTGAACGAGTTGCTGTTCGGTCCGGGCCACATCGTGTATTCACCGGCAAAGGGATAACTCAACGCTGCATCGTGGATCGAGCCGATGAGCGAAGCGGCGGCGGCACCGGTACGCTCGTGCAGCAGCACAGGTTCGGCGCCGAACCAGTCACCGTCAGGGTTACCCTTTGTGATACTCACCACGGGCAGGCCGCGCCGCTGGCGCCAGCCAATGACCTGGTAGCGGGTGTAGGCCGATGCAGCGTGGGCCTTGGTGACGATCCAGGTGTGAATTGCAAATCGGCCACGCACGCCCCACACGTCGGCACCGTAGACGCGAACCACTGCATCCGGGTATGCCAGCGGATTGGCCGCGCGGGAAGAACCGACGCTGCGGGGCTCGAGCGCCCAGGACAGTGTCGCGAGTGCTCCCACCAGAGTTGCAACGGTAGTCAGAAAAATCACGGTTACGCGTCCCATCTGGAAAATTGTCTTCGGTCGAAAAAACCGCACGAGGATACCTCAGCGGGCTATGGTTGACTGGGTTTTTCCGTTCACTGGAGTAGACTTGCCAGTCAGGGATCACCTGGTATTCACACTGGAGCCAGCTGGAGCCAACTGGAACCAACCGGAGCTAACAGGAGTCAGCATGCACCCGATCACCGTGCGCAAAATGCAGTTCGATGTGCCCACCGTCGACAACTTCAATCCCAAGTGGGCGGCAGACAATATCATGATGTCTTACCTGGCTACCGGCACGAGTCTGTATGTTGCCTATCTGGAACCGTTTCTGGTGAAGTCTCTGCGCCGGGTGCTCGACCAGGTTGAAGATGAGGAGTTGCGCGAAAACGTCGACCGGTTCTGTCGGCAGGAAGCCCAGCACTACATGCAGCATGAACGCTTCAACGCGGCAATCCTCGAGTTCGGTTATCCGGGCCTGGCGGAACGCTTCGATCGGCTGAAGGCAGACTTCGAATATTTCCTTGCAGAAAAAGGCGACAAATGGTGTGTAGGATTTGTCGAAGGATTCGAAGCGTATACGACACAATCCGCGCTCAAAGCATTTGAATCGCGCGCGTTCGAACATCCGCGGACGGATAAGCGCTTTGGCGCGCTTTTCGAGTGGCATCTAGCCGAAGAAATCGAACACCGCAACGTCGCGTTCGATATCTATCAACACCTGTATGGCGACAAACTCTTCCGTGCGAAGTTGTGTTACATCGCGCAGATGCATATCTGGCGCTTCACTCTCGATTGCATGAAGATCATGTCGCCTGTGGATACTGCACGCTTCGATGACAGCTACAGGGTGAAGCCACTGCATCGGGCGATAGCAACTGTTGCCGTGATCCCCATGTTCATGAAGACCTATCTGCCGTGGTACACGCCCCATGCGTACAATGTCCCGGATAACATCCAGCAGTTGTCGGAGTCGTTGTCGGCAGCCGCTGAATCGATCAGCTGATCGACTCCAGGCTAGATAAATAGCCCAACCAACGCGCCGACGGTATCGAAGAACCAGGCTTGCAGATCGCGCCACAAGGGTGAGGCTTGCTCGTTCTCCCAGCGAGCCTGTGCCGCAACACTGATGTAGCCGAAGATCGCCTCTGCTTCGTTTTCCGTCAGCACGTCTGCAAAACTGACCATGCCAAGTTCACGATAGGCACCCTCGAGCACCACGGCTTTGAATGCTTGTGGCGTGCTGACTTTCATATCAAGCAGATCCGGCAGCAGGCCGCTGCCATCCAGCCCAGCCCCGTGACATCGCGCGCAGTGGATGTTGTACAGCGATTGACCAAGCTCGATGGATTCCTCAGCTGCCTCGTGCACCGGTGGCGCGGCTGCGGCCGGTGCTGCCTGCAGTTCAGGCAGCCGGACATTGCCGTCCAACCGGTATACCAGCAGCCGACCCGTACCGTTGCCGGCGCTGTCGGGCAGATTCAACGCCAACGCCGGCGCGCCACCCCAGCCGGCCATCACCGCGATGTATTGTTCGCCATCGATTGCATAGCTGATCGGCGGTGCTATCACACCGGTCTGGGTTTCCGTCTGCCACAATCGCTCACCGGTATCGGCCCGGTAGGCGACCAGCCTGCCATCCCCGGTGCCCTGG
>CBDUDJ010000149.1:0-6029 GCA_965365885.1 uncultured Gammaproteobacteria bacterium | reverse complement strand
TCTTCCGCGGCAACCGGTGAGCCCGTGCCGATCACGAAGCCGAACAGCAGTGGCGCTGCCGCGGCGAGCGAGGGTCGCCAGAGCGATGCGGCAAACCATTGGATGATCCGGTCGAGCAGATCAAACTGTCTGTGCCGATCGAGCTCGCTGCTTAGCCGCCGTTGCACCTGTGGATCAGCCGCCAATTCGGCTAGCTGCGAGAGTTGCGCGTCCAACTGCTCGGCCTGAACCAGGAGCTGACGTGCGGCTGCGGAACGTTCGATGAGTTCGCGGGCAGCCGCTGCGCGGGCGGGCCACTGCGAGAGCCGGCTGCCCCAGCGATCCAGTGCGTCGGCAAATGCAGCTTCGTCCATTTGCGCGGCGTCTGCGCGCTCCCGCGCGGCATCTTCGCGCTCCCGCGCGGCATCTTCAGACCGTTTTGTCATCGGGAGTCACCTCCATCTATGAATACCTTCGCTCGCAGATTCCTGCGGCCACGGGCAAGCAGAGACTCAAGCGCTGGTAGCTTCAGCTGCATGATCTCAGCGGCTTCGGCGTTGCTGAAGCCCCGAACCTGGCACAACAGCACTGCCGCGCGTTGGTTTTCAGGCAGCTGGGTAAGTGCTGTTTCCAGTCTGGATAGTGCCTCACGTGCGGCCTGCAACTCGAACTGGCCGCCGGGTTGGGAAGTGGCTTCAACTGCGGCGGCGTCGCTCAACTCGCTGCGCTTCCTGGAAAGATCAATGCAGAGGTTGTGCGCGATTCGATAGATCCAGGTCGAGACTTTGCCGCGTCGTTGATGGTAGGTGTGGGCCTTCTGCCATATCCGCAGGAATGTTTCCTGTGCGAGATCTTCGGCATCGCTGCGTGATGCGCTCATGCGTGCAAGATATGCATGCAGCGGATTCAGATGCCGCCGCATGAGGCCGGCAAACGCCGCGCGGTCACCTGCACGCACCTGCCTGAGGAGTTCTTCATCTGAATTGTCGGACCTACAACTCAAGCGGGGCTGCAATCGGTCGTCAATCCGCAATTCGCTAACTGGCGTCAGCGTGTCGCTTGCGCATGCCATTTCGCATTTCTTCGCGGGTGATCGCGCCATCCCCATCGGCGTCCAGATTCTGCAGGCGATTGGGCGGAAATTCCTGTGCACTCAGAATGCCATTGGCATCAGCATCCAGATGCTCAAACGTCCGCGTGGCGGCGACTTTCTTGCGCGCGGCATGTTGCTTTTCGCTCGAATGCTCAGCTGCGGAAAGCTGGCCATCGTCGTCGGTATCCAGGAGCGCAAAAATATCTGCTTCGATTTCCTCGCGGTCTGCACCGCGGTTTGCCCGGTGCTCACCACGATCGCCGTGGCCGCGGTTGTAGCCGTGTTCGCGATAACGCATGACACCGTCTCGCCAGCGGCGTGACCAATCCCCCGACCCTCTGGCAGCGGCAAACTCCTCAAGTGTGATATCGCCATCAGAGTTGCTGTCGATGTGGTCGAACATCTGCGAGTGCCGCGCTTCGAGATCCGCAACGGCTATCGGAAAATTGTGTCTGTCGGGACCGGCCGCGACCGCGGATACGCCTGTCGCCACAGCCGCACATGCCGCGGTAATGAGAAAAATCCAATTCAGCCTCGGCTGCTTGCGGGCCCAGGCGGCCTGCTTTGTCGGATGCTGCATAGAGTACTCCTGATTTAGTCAAGCAGACCGTCGGTCTGCCAGAGTTGAACGTCTTGTGCCGAGCAGACAAAAGCATCGGCGGCATTGATCAGTTATACGCAACAGGTGCGAAAATCTGTCGCTCATTCATAGGCAATACCTGTGACACGGTAGCGGTTGTCCTCCTCTGCCTGCTGGAGACTGAATTCATGGTCGAGGGATTTTTTCAGCAAGGCGCGGGCCATGGGTGAATCGATGCTGATGTACTCAGGTGCTGCGTCGAACTCATCAGGGCCTACCAGCCGATAGCGATAACACTCGCCTTTGTCATCCTCAAGCTCCACCCAGGCGCCGAAGAAGATGCGATCTGCCTCGCGGGGTGGTTTATCCACCACAACCAGCTCATCGAGTCTTTTCGACAGGAAACGCACGCGGCTGTCTATTTCACGCAATTGCTTTTTCCCGTAGATGTACTCCGCGTTCTCAGAACGATCGCCCTGAGCAGCAGCTTCGGCCACCTTGCGTGTCACCTCAGGCCGGGTCACCTTCCACAGTGTCTTCAGCTCGCTTTGTAATCTCGCAAATCCGGTGGGCGTGATGTAGGGCGCGGACTTCTCGCGCGGTGGCCGATAGCGGCTCATCGGTGTGCTTCGAGCCACGGTTGAGCGAAGTCTACGATATCGCGCGCGCGCATAACTCGCGCAACACCCCAACCAACGCTGCCGCGAACCTCGTTCTCAGTCTGGGCTGCGAACTGTGTGCCGAGCTCGCCGAAGTCTTTGTCATCCGTCTGCAAGGTGTTGAAGGTGCGCCATTCGCGCTGGCCATTGCGCAGGATCGGTGCCCCTTCAGGGTGGTAGGACTTGTTTCTGAAGTGGGCGCGATCTTCGGCAAGATGAATGATGCTGTTATTGGCATGATCCACACCGAGCAATAGCACGAACCCATTCAGTTCGTACAACTTTGCAACCGGCGAAGGATCGCCAAACATGATCTCCAGAGGATGCTCTGCCGTGAGTTCGACAGCGTGGGGACCACGCGCGGTAAACGAAACCCATGGGTGAGGGCTGCGCAGCACAGCCGGATAGGTGCGGAACGTTTCAGCAACGACACCCATATTCCGGGTCTGTGTCAGCGCCGGATCGAAAGCAGGCATTTCATCGCGAATGATCTGCCACCACTGCTCGGGAACTGGCGGTGAACTCCAGTTGCCGGGATCGGAAAGATGTCCAGTGTGTGCAGGCATCATGAGCGTTCCGGTCGGGCCAACCACCTCCTGCAGCGCAGCGATCACGGCTTGGGCGCCACCGGCTACCCAGCCGATCTGGGAAAGTGAACTGTGAACGTTGAGCAGGCAGCCGGCTCCGATTCCGAGCGTTTGCGCGTCGTGGAACAGTGCCGACAGATCACTCACCAAACTGCCGACAGTAACCGGTTGGCGCCCGTCGGCATCGTCGAGGACCCGGCTTTGGCGGGTTTTTCGGTTCTGGATCGTCACGATTCAATACTGTCTGTGCATAGATATCTTTAGTCTAACTTAGGAATTCACGGGGGCGTATACTCGAAAGCGGGGCAGGTGGGGGTTGCTATGTTCAGACTCTATTATCTCAGCGATGATATCGCCGTCACTAAGGCGATTTCTGATGCTTTACACAAAGAAGGCATCACGGATTGGAACTTTCATGTGCTCGCGAAAGACGAAGCTGGCCTCTATCAACACCACATCCATTCAGCGACCACCTACCAGCAACTCGACATAGTTCATACCGGTGAACAGTGGGCGCTCATCGGTGGGTGTATTGGCTTGTTACTTGGATTGCTCGTTTCCGTAGCCGACGTCGCAGCCTGGCCCGGTACGGCTATGACCGTTGGTCTATTTGTTGCGGTAGGTTTCCTGTTCGGCGCGTGGCAGGGCAGTCTGGTCGGTTGGTCAAGGGAAAGTTACAAGATCGAACCTTTTCACGAGGACATCGAGGCCGGCATGTATCTGATCATGGTCGATGTCAACGCGGACAGCAAAGCACCCGTCCGGGAAGTAATGAATATGGGTTTTCCGCAGATTCGTTACTGCGGCAAAGACTCGCCCGTGATCAATCCGTTCAAACGAGCGAAGAAAATCCACGCGCTCGGCTGAGCCGCTACCCACCTTCTTGAAACAGCTCCGCCAGGGCAGCCGCCAACGGTGGTCTGGCCAGGCCGCGATCTGTGATGATGCCGCTGACGAGATGCGCTGGCGTGACGTCGAAGGCCGGGTTGAACACCGGAACGTCGGCGGCCTGCTCACCAAGTATTTCGCTGCTGTCGCGTTCCTCGATAACAACCTCTGTGCCGCTGGGTGTTGCCGGGTCATAGCTCGAGGCCGGACAGGCGACGTAAAAAGGCACGGCGTAGTGGTGGCACAGTACGGCCAGATTGAGAGTGCCGATTTTGTTCACGACATCGCCGTTGCGGGTTACCCGGTCTGTGCCGACGATCACCAGATCAATCTCCCCGGCGGCCATTAGACTCGCGGCCATGTTGTCGCAGATGAGTGTCACATCGATACCGGCCTGACTGAGTTCCCAGGCGGTGAGTCTGGCCCCCTGTAGCAGCGGCCGGGTTTCGTCGACGTAGACCTTGAACGGGACGTTTTCCGCATGAGTGAGGTAGAGCGGTGCGGTGGCGGTCCCAAGTTCGGAAGCCGCCAGAGAACCTGCGTTGCAATGGGTCAGGACCCGGCAATCCGGGGTGATGAGCACCCGGCCTACCTCACCGATCGCCCGGCAGATCTTGCGGTCCTCGGTGTGGATGGCTTCCGCTTCTGTTTTGATTCGAGCGTAACTTGGTTCACAACTCGCAGCTTTAATCACACGGTCAACCGCCCAGGCAAGATTCACAGCCGTTGGCCGGGCGGTTTTCAGATAGGCACCGGCTGCGCCGAGGTTTGTCAGAAACTGCGTGGCCGGCAGATTCTCGGTTGTGTTGCGCATGGCGATTACCAGAGCGTAAGCCGCGGCGATCCCGATTACCGGTGCCCCGCGCACCGCGAGCGTGTTTATCGCATGCCATACCGCGTCGAGATCCGCCACGGGAAGGTATTCGACCGTACCAGGAAGTTGCCGCTGGTCGAGAATTTTCAGTTCGTCGTCTTGCCAGATGATTGCCGCTGGAACCATTGACACCGGATTCGCTGGCTCACTGTCATACATGTGCAAGTACCCTTAGCTCGTTCTTGTCCAGAAATTGCCTTCCCGCTCAGCCGTGCACTTCATGTCAGCGCTTTTGCAAGGTAACTCACCAGCAGGCCGCCGGTGTCCCGCGCTGTCGGCCCGCAGGCGAATAATCCATCGGTGTGACCGAGAGTTGCGAAGACCAGTGGCCGCGAGTGATGTTTCTGCAGGAGCTCGGCAACTGCGCGGACCATGTCTTGCGAGCCATAGCCAACGGCTGCATCCGTGCAGGGCAGGGTCAATTCGCTCGCGCAGCCCCAGATAGCAGGGCTGTGGCAATGGAAAATCCAGGTGATTCGCGGATCGGCAGCGTAGACCATGGCGTGGGTGAGGGTTTCCGACGATGGCGGCTGATTACCGCAGGCATCGACCCAGAAGCGATCCAGGTTGCAGTTGATGATTCGGACCATCTGCTGTTGCTGGAGGATTTCAACGCCCCCTGACTGGCTGGCGGTGATAATGAATTCGTTTTCCCGGGCAGGATCGCGGGCGCTGAGATTGCCGAAACCCAGCCCGTGGTAGCGTGCCGGGTCCTGACCTACCAGACCGAGATCCCGGAAAATGGTCCGCCACGCACGCAGCGGGCGGAACAGTTCATCTTCGGCAATCTCTGTTTCGGGTGCTTGTAGATCGTAGGCGAATCTAATGATGCCTTCTTGCTCTGCCACTGGGTAAAATTCGCTTCCTTTAGTTTCAGCCATAAGGATGCCACGTTGCAGTTGCAAAAAGCAGCCGGCGCGATCGGCGCTTACATTGCCGATGTCTCGCTTGCCGACATTGCCCAATCCGATGCGCTGTTTGCCCAAGTCCATACAGCGCTGCTCGAACATGAAGTGCTGTTTTTTCGCGAGCAGGATCTCTCACCGCTGGAGTTCCAGGCGTTTGCCCGCAGATTCGGCCCGGTCGAAGGGCATCCTGCTTATGCGAGCGTGCCTGGTGCGCCTGATGTGCAGATACTCGAAAGCACCGAGGCAGAACCCAGCAAGATTGAAGCCTGGCACACCGACATGACATTCCGCAGCTCGCCACCCGCCATCACGCTGCTGCACGCTCAGATCATTCCGCCTTTTGGCGGCGACACGTTGTGGGCGAGCACGACGGCTGCCTATGAAAGTCTCTCAGAGCCGATCAGGCAGATGCTCGACGAGCTCAAAGCGGTCCATGATTTTCGCCACGGTTTTCGCGAAAG
>CBDUDJ010000148.1:0-6037 GCA_965365885.1 uncultured Gammaproteobacteria bacterium | reverse complement strand
GGTGCGACGTTCTCGGCACAGGCGAACGCTCTGGCGGGCGTCTCGACGGTGGAGCTGATGGGTCTGCCTGCACCGGAAGAGATCGGTTAACGGCGATGATTCCATTGCAGCGGTAGCGCCTGCGTTTTGGGTTCTCAGTAGCTACCATCCGACGACCGATATTGCGGCAAACGTCACGCACACCGCAGAACCGACCAGGGACAGCCAGCGTGGGAAAACTATGACCCCAGCCGGATGGGGGGTTACTGCCTTGATACGCCACAATGCGAAATTGACTGCGGCAAAGATTATCAGCATCACGGTCGAAGTCGCTTGCGCAAGGCCTGACAATCGCCCGGTGAGTGCGAAAAACAGCACCAACAGAGCGATGGTTGCTGTGGCGATGATGGGCGTGCGGGTCGCTGCGGCTACGTGCGCAAACATCGATGGCAGCTGACCCCGTGAAGCCAGGCCGTAGAGCACCCTTGATGCCATGATGATCTGAATCAGAGCACCGTTGATGATGGCAAACAACCCAATGAACGTAATAGCAACAGGCTCCCGGCCCGTGAGCTGTTCATAGAGAGTGGCGAGAGGCGCATCAGTTTCTGCTAACGACTCTGGCGTGATCGAGACAATGGCCGTGAATACTAAAACGACGTAAATCGCTGTCGATAACAGCAACGTCAGCAGGATGGCCAACGGCATCGTGCGATTGACCTGCTTAACTTCCTCCACAACCTCGACCATGTCTTCGAAACCGATATAGGCATAGAAGGACAGGACGGCGCCCGACAGTATCGGCGCCCAAACTGCCATTGATGCTGTGGGTGTCAATCGATCCCAGGGGATCGGGTTTTGCGCGATCGAATCACCCGCCAGTAATATCATCCACAGCAGGCCACCAATCTCGATCACGCTCACAACGGCAGCGATCATCACAGATTCGGCGATTCCCCAGGACGCTATGAGAGCGAGCAGGAGCACACCGACGCAGATCACATGAACCCGATCCGCATCGACAAACTCTGCGAGATAACCGACGAACCCGTTTAGGAGCGCAGCGCACGACACGATGCCGGTAAAGGCAACCAGCAACCCCACTATGAGCGCAGCACGTTTAGACGCAAACCCATGTTGAACGTAAAGCGCTGCTCCCGCGGCTTGCGGGTATCTGGCGGAGAGTTCCGCAAACGACAGCGCCGTAAAACCTGCAAGCAGCGATGCGACCAGGAACGCCCACGGTGCTAGATAACCCGCGGTACCCGCAATCTCGCCGATGAGCGCATAGATACCCGCACCTATTGTTGTCCCCAGGCCGTAGAGCAGCAGCAGCGGAAGATTGAGCGATCGGCGTAGCTCTGTATGCGGTCGTTGAAGATCTTGCATAACTCGTCTCATGGTCGGTGCTTGGGCAACTCAAACCAATAGGGTATTCTACGAATGCTCTACCCTACATCTACGGATACCCAACCGGCAGTATCCTGCCTAGGATCAATTTAACTGTAACCAGGTGGTATGGGCTATGCGGGCACTCAACCAAATACTTGTCGTTTTGAATCGAAGCGACCGCGCACTCAACGTCCTGGAAAAGACGTTAGTTGTAATCCCCCACGTCTGATGTTCACCTCTGATCGTTACACGATAAGGATAGCGAAGGTCGCTGGGATCGAAGTGCGCCTGCACGTCACCGTGACCATTATCTTCGTCCTCATCGTTGTGGGTCTCGGCAATGGAGTTCTTCCGCAGTGGCATCCGGCTTGGGGCATGCTGCAGTTGTGGGGAACCGCGACTGTCACAGGCGTGCTGTTCTTCGGCTCACTATTGGCTCACGAGCTGTCTCACTCGCTGGTGGCAAAAGCACACGGTATCGACGTGCCGAGAATTACCCTTTTCCTCTTTGGTGGCGTTGCGGAAATAGAGCGGGAAGCGGAATCGCCAAAAGTCGAATTCCTGATTGCGAGCGCCGGGCCACTGATGAGCTTTGCGTTGTCGATCCTGTTCTTCGCAGTGTTTCTCCAACTCGCTCCGCCGGAATTCCTGGAGTTTTCCGTCGACAACGAAAACAGAGACATGAGTATGCTCTCTGAAACCGCAACAGCCGCATTCTGGCTGGCCTCGGTAAATCTCATACTCGGTGTTTTCAACCTCGTCCCAGGTTTTCCGCTCGATGGCGGCAGATTGTTTCGTGCGTTTCTGTGGTGGCGAACGGGAGATCAGGTGAAGGCTACACGTCGCGCTGCCGAAACAGGCCGGTTTTTCGGCTGGACCCTCATCGCATTGGGGCTACTGGTGTTTCTGCGCGGAGATATTGTGGGTGGCGCCTGGCTGGCATTGATCGGCTGGTTCCTGTCGCGGTTGGCCGCGGCGAGCGTATCCCAATTGATGACGGATCGGGCCCTGAAGGGCCTGCGCGTGCACGATCTCATGCGTACCCGATTCGATGCCGTTGATGGCGATCTGCCGATTGACCGTTTCGTGAATGATTGTTTGCTTAGAAGCTCGCAATTCGTCTGGCCAGTGAGAAGCCAGGGAAAGGATGTCGGTGTATTCAATTTACATGACATTACCGCAATCAATGAACCCACGAAATCGACTTTGAAGGTCCGCGATATCATGCAGCCAATTGATGAGGCAACTCATCTGCATCCCGAGCTTTCCGGACGTGAAGCGTTAAAGCGCCTTGCAGATTCCACCGATGCACCGTTGCCGGTGCTGCAGGGAGGACGCGTCGTAGGCCTCATGCATCAGGCCGACATCTTGAAGTGGCTGGCGCTACACTCCACAACGACCCCCAGTCTGGCGCGATAAATGACGGGCAATCACTGGTCGAGAAATTGAAGCGGTAAGTTCATCTGCGATGAAGTCTCCACACAGATACAACCTTACGCTGGCCGTCCTTTATGCCATGTTTTGGATTGTAGCTGCGGTGGCTCCGAGCGATCGTGAGACATGGCTGCTCGAGAACGTTCTGGTTTTTGTGGTCGTGCCGATCCTGGTACTCACCTACCGAAGTCTGCAGCTATCGAGACTCTCGTACACTTTGCTTTTTGTGTTTTTTTGCCTGCACGCGGTCGGCGCTCACTACACTTACTCGCTGGTTCCCTACGACGAATACTCACAGTGGGTCTTTGGCAGCTCCCTGAACGAGATCATGGGCTGGCAACGCAACCACTACGACAGATTCGTCCACTTATGCTTCGGTCTACTGCTCGCTTATCCGTGCCGCGAGATTTTTGTGCGGATTGCTGAGGTTCGCGGTTTCTGGGGCTACTTTCTGCCAGTCATGCTGACGATGTCGTTGTCGGTAATTTATGAGTTGATCGAGTGGGCCGCCGCGGTAGGCTTCGGCGGTGACATGGGGATTCACTATCTGGGCACGCAAGGTGATGAATGGGACGGCCACCGTGCCATGGCTCTCGCTGGCGTGGGTGCGCTGATTTGCATGCTGACTACGCTTAGTTTCAATCTTGCTCTGCAACGCGACTTCGCCAGCGAATGGCAGGACAGTTTGCGGGTGAAGGACGAACGGCCACTCGGGGAGGAGGCAATCTCACGCATGTTGCACGAAGAAGACACCGCCCAGGACCCGCGTTGGTAGTCCGGCTGGCGCGCTCTCTCGCGCGCATGGTTGATGCGGTATTTCTCAGGTTGGCGCGTCCTCCAGGAACAGCAACAGACCTTCAACCGCGGTTGCTGCGGCGAGCTTGCGGACGCTCGAGCGGCCACCGGGAAACCGATGCTGGGAAGCCTGTACGAGCCCGTCGCCGCGCCGGGCCCAGGCCAGCCAAACTGTTCCCGTCGGATTGGTTGGTTTGCCACCGTCCGGACCGGCGACACCCGTAATCGCGACGCTCAGATCCGCTGTGCTGTGCTCGAGCGCCCCTGTCGCCATTTCTCTTGCTGTGGGTTCGCTCACCGCACCCCAGCGTTCCAGGGTTTCCTCGGTAACGCCCAGGAACTGGCGTTTCGCCGCCAATTGATAGGTAACGAACGCTCCCTGGAACCAGTCGGAACTGCCGGCAATTTCCGTCAGCATGGCGGCCAACAGGCCACCGGTGCAGGACTCTGCGGTTACGAGAGTGAGTTGCTTTTGGCTGAGGGCCGCCGCCAGGCGTTTGCTCGATTCACTGAAGTCTGAGCCCACGAGCCTCCTAGGTTTGAGTTGATCGTTATCCTAAGCAGGGCCCCTCCGCGAAGCCATCGACGCTTTCCGAGCCGCCGCTGAGGGATTATACAGATGCAGACACGCTGCTGGTAAAGCCATTGAGCAAGACTGGAAAGAACTAACCCTCAGCGTCGATTCGCTGGAATGCTTGCCTGCCAAGCGTGGCGTGTCGTGGGTTGTTAACGAGACCGGAGTCGAGCAGCACAGTGGCAAACAGCACAGCCCAGGCCCGTGCGCGATCGAGTGTCGCCTGGTCGGGTCCGTAAATCTGCAGTGCGTGTTGGCGCGCTGATCGATCCGCAAACAACAGCCAGAATGCAGCTAAATCCGTCGCGACATCGCCGGAGGTGATATCTCCCCAGTCGATAACGGCGTTGATCGTGTCGGAGTCGGCATCGACGAGGACGTTTTGTGAATGCAGATCGCCATGCAGCCACTTCGTGGTTGTGGAGTGCGGCGCTGCGAGCCCGGACTCCCAAATCCGCTGCACGGCCGGTGTGATCAGATCCGTCTTCTCGCGCAGGCGAGTGAGCCTTTCAGCGACTTGTGCCGAGCGGTGCGCGATGGGTACACCGCGCACTTCGTTTACCGGTGCATCTGGCGGCGCGGCCTGATGGAGTGCCAGAAGAAATTCTGCGAGTCGCGCTGCTTCGGCAGCAGCCGGCGGTGCCAGGTCCGCTGCGCTGCCTTCGAACCAGGGCAGGATGCTCCAGTGCCAGGGATAGTTTGCCGCCGGCAGGCCGTTGCGTAATGGTGCCGGGATAGGAATTGGCAGCAGAGGTTGCAGGTCGGGTAACCACATCTGTTCGTTAACAATCAGCTGAGCGGCTATCTGGCGTCTGGGTAGACGTACGGTCAATGCATCGCCCAGGCGGAACATTGCGTTGTCCCAGCCGCCTGCGAAGTGCTCGATGGGCAGGTCGGCCAGATCGGGATGCTGCTCCTGCAGCAGGCTGCGAACGAGCGATGCATGAATATCAAACTCGGCGGCAGGTTTGCCTATGGTCATGGGGTGTTGCTTCAGTCGGTGGTGGGCGGGATGTAACCCACGGCGTGGTCGGTCTCCACGTTGTCGAGAAACCGCTGCATTTGCGTGGTGAGATACTGCCGCGAGTTCAGGTCCCTCATATCCAGTGCGCGCTCATTGATGAGCATGGTTTGCAGGGCCTGCCATTCGTGCCAGGCTTTTTTGGAAACATGCTCGTAAATCTCTTCACCCTTCGCACCGGGTAACGGTGGTGCCTCCAGGCCTTCGAGGTCTGTGTCATATTTTCGGCAATGTACGGTGCGATTCATGCGGTTACAACGTTCGCAAGCTTTCGCAGTAGTTTAACCGCAGGAGCGGACAGGCCAAGCGGTTCGTTGCCGCCCGGTGAGCGCCAGCGCAGCCGTTCGGTGTCAGCGATCAGCGAAGGTGGCCGGGAAATTTGTAGATAAACCGGCTCTATCTCGAGATGGAAATGGCTGAAGGTGTGGCGAAAAGTCGCGGCAACGGAGTGCTGCACGAGATCTTTTTCGGCAATCGAGAATTCCCGGCAGATGCCCGCCACTGTCTGTTCTGTCGGCCGCTCAGGCGGCGTCCACAGACCACCCCAGACCCCATGATCGGGCCTGCGTTCGAGCAGGCAACTGCCGGCGGCGTCGTGGATGATGAAGAACCGCGAGGTGCGGGTCGGTCTGTTCTGCCGGGGCTTCCTGCCCGGGAACTGGGCGATGGAATCTGTCCTGCGTGCCTCGCATCTCGGCGCCAGCGGACACTCGGCGCAGCGCGGGGCTGCGCGCAGGCAGATCGTCGCTCCCAGATCCATGATGGCCTGCGTGTAGTCAGGCAGGCGTGTTTGCGGAGTGTGGATCTCTGCGTGGGCCCAGAGTTCTTTGGCGGTCTTTGAG
>CBDUDJ010000147.1:0-6047 GCA_965365885.1 uncultured Gammaproteobacteria bacterium | reverse complement strand
AGAGCGGTTGGAACCCGAACTCGCGCACTGGCTTGCACACGGCAATCAGAGCGGGTAACGAGGCTCAGTAGGCCTCACCCAGCACAAAGGAATCCACAAGCTCAACAATTTCATAAGCAGTCCCGTCTACCACCAATGGTTCGAACCTGGTTTGCACTGCACCCTCTTGAATGAGTTGTAAAACGGTGCGTTGCGTCATTTTACTTTCGAGAAATCGAATCTGGATATTTTCCGGCCTGCCGGAAATAGAAATCGCATAGGAGATGGACACAGCCATTCGGTCGACATTTCCGGAGTAGCGCATCGATTTCGGAATTCTGCTCGGGGTCCAGAAGACCCGTTGACACAAGCGTGCTTCGGTTTGTTGATCCGTCCGAAAGCGACGCGCGGTACACGCGGTGCCACTGCAAGACAAACAGTCTGCGAACAGCCTGGGACGCAATTCCAGAATTTTAGGCATGATCTGCGGTTTCAGCACCGCGAACTCGCATACCGCCATGCGTTCGTGATCGATCGGCCAGATCCCGCAATGACGCGTACCCTCAACGACCACTTCCTCGAGAACAGGAACCGCCGGAAAACTGTTGAATGGCAACCACCACAACGCCAGGCTTATCAGCGCTGCCCTTGAAATGAACCACTTCAGATTACTCATCACCAGCTTCGCTGAGCAATTGCTTTACTGAGCGATGGCGGTGGGATGAATGCCTTCGCCATAAACGAAGCGAGAGCCAACGGCGCCAATCACCGCCGTCTGCCGAGTGAGATTCAAACCGGCGCGCAGCCGGAACATCGGTTCAACGCCGGTGCAGTGACCGGCCATCAGATGTTCAACCCCAATCACACGCAGACGATCCGCGGTCCAACCCAGCGTCTGGTCGTCTGCGGCAAAAAGATGCATGCCTCCCATCAGCGCGTGGATCGATTTCTGCTGAATGGACGACTGCACCTGTTCTAGCATGTTGACTGTCCCGGAATGTCCGCAACCCAGCAAGACTATGGGGCCGTCGGCTGTCAGAACCGTAAGGCCCTGGCTCTCAGGCACGTAATCAGTAACCCACTCACCCGCAACCTGCATCTGCGATGCCGTAGAGTAATTTTGTTCCGGGTGCGTTCTCGCTACCGGTCCTGTGACCCAGACACCCGGCAGAACCTCGGCGGCACTCGCATGCTCGATGAATTCAACACCGCTCGCCTCCAGCGCATCGCGCCTTGCACGCATGTTGTTCGAATCCACATAGCCGGAGCCACTCGGCCTGCGCCGCGGCAGAAATATGCCTTCTGCCACGTGGACTCGCTGCATGGCATCCGGGTTCGTGATTCGTGTGCGCTCAACAATCGGAATTAATCCAGCGGTATGGTCATCATGGAAGTGACTCAACACAATGTCCGTCACACAGGACAGATCGACACCCAGAACCTCAATGTTCCGCAGCACCGTGTCATCATGCCAGCCGGCATCGAACAACACACAGCGACCATCAACTTCCACGAGCGCGGAAAATCCCCACTCACCAATGGTGGCGCCATTCGCCAGATTGGACGAGAGTATGGTGACTGTAACCTTTTGCGCTACCACATCCTCGCTGATGCCAGCATAGCTGTTGCTGCTGAACGCGAGTGCAAACAGCACACCAACCAGCGCAGCAATTCGAGCTGTCGTATCGATACCGTCCATGTCCTACCCCTTCGTCGCTAGATGAACTCAGCCAACAGCCTGCATTTTTCAGCCTGCAATCGACAACGGTACTATTTCAACAGAGGGTCACCCTTCGGCAGCGTCCGGGCGTGCCACATCGCCAACCTGTGTCTGACCGATTTTTGCGAGACCTGTTCTTCGGGGAGTGGTGCGATGAGCTTGTCGTGGACCAGCAGTCGGTAGATGTACAACGCCTTTTCGTGAGCCGAGTCTGTGGCCTCAAACTCAACCACCCCGCGGCCTTCACCGTATTTCACGCCAGCTTCCAATGCCGCTTTGAAAAGCTCGGCTTCATTTTTCAGTTTCTTCACCCGACTATCCTGGCATCACTCCACATGCCCAATGTACCGCAAATCGCGACGTCAAATAGCGGTTACCTGCAAACGGTTTTTGATGGTCTGATGCAGTGAGTTGCTCACCGTCGGTTGCGTTATCAACGATGTCTCAAAGCGCCGCCATTTTCTGAGGATCTTCTGCCTGGCGAAAAAACCGCTGTAGTCGCAAATCGGCAGCAGATCAGAGTTACCCACGCTATCAATCAATACCAGATCACCGTCTACATCACTCAATTACGAAACACGATGTTCTGCGGCTTCAGCATCATCGTGATGACTCGATATCGGCATAGATAGTCTTTGAGTGGGACAAACGCATTAGAGAGGCTTAACTGATGCGCTTCTTCAAGCGTATTCGATGCCAGGTAGTAGCCAAGCGATCTGGATAGTCCGCCATCATAGTCGCGGATCAGATCGAAGATTGCGCCTCGACCCAGATTCGTTTCGACGAAACCATAAAATCTGGGTATCAAATCCCAGGAGATATTTCTTTTTTCCAGTAGCCGGTAACATTTCTCTTCGCGTTCAGTTTCTTCTGCCCCCCAAGCCAGATCACTTTTATGCAAAGGTTTCTATCCTCAGGATGCTCGAATATTTTTCGATGCTCGCCGATTGCAACCGGCGCAGACTCGTCCAGTTCAAGCATCTAAGACTGATACCCGATCAGGGATTGCAACCACCACTTCGTTGATCAATCAGTTGCCGTTTTGGATCGAAGCCATGAATGCCTCACCGGTGTAGGTCACGGCTCCACACAAACATTTGCCTGAAGCTGACATAAGATTTTCCTCCTGGTTCCCGCCAAGGGTGTGGTGACAATTCTGCACCATCCCAACTGACAACGGTATGTCAGCAACCAGATCCTGTAAGGTATTTCGAGCGGGCACCTAAAACAGATTCTGACAATCGAGATCCTCAAACGCGGCAAATCCCCTTTCCAGGTGAGGCACCCAGACCTCCTCCGGCAGTCGGCCATGTCGCAAAGGGGATTTGAAGTGCTAGGATTCCCGTATGGAGTCAATATGAATACACACACGGCCACCACCATTCTGGCACTAATCCTGACCGGTTGCTCTGCGTTGGCGACGGCCGAAGGCTTGCCGGGGCTGCAAAATAGCTCGCTCATAGACGCAAAAGACAACGTCATCATCAATCCAGAATTCAATTCTGCAATCAACCCTGAACACAACTCCAGTATCGATCCAAAGTCCAACTCCTCAATCAATCCAAACGCCAACTCTGCAATAAACCCGACACACAATTCCGCAATCAATCCAAAGCTCCAGTCATCGATCAATCCCCAGCACGCCCTGACACTGAATCCGCAACACAACCAAGCATTGAGTCCCAAAGACCGCAGTTGGTCGGGGTTCTATCACTTCAATCTCGATGCAAAGCCCATCGGCGCCGTTGTGAGAGCCGACAGCGAGAACCTGGTCTACTTCGACGACGAACTCGCCTGGGCAGGCTACTTTTCGGCGAATTCCGAAGGCGGGTTTAACTGGTTTACCCGAGACGGAGATTGGCTCGGATTTTTGATCGACAACGGCGAACAGGGGTTCAACCTCTTCGACAACGAAGGTGAATGGATTGGATTTTTAACTCAGTCGGCCGTCTTCAAAGAGAAGCCCTAGACCTGGAGAATCCGGCAGAATCACAGGTCTTTCACGAGCCGTACCCAGGCGCCGTATTCGTCGACGCCACATTCCGAAAATTCGCTGAATCCTAGCGCTGAGTAAAATTCCAGCGCACCGGCATTAGCCGTTTGGCACTTGAGGCTCAAAGGTCTTGCACCAGCCAATTGCTCAGCGTGCTTGATTAGCGATGCACCAATGCCTGAACGATGATTGGACCGAACAACATACAAGTGATGAATAAACCAGTCCGGCTCCCAGATCGAAACATACCCGACAATCTGCTCGTCCAGAGTTGCGACTAGTGTGAGTTCACCAGCTATTTCACTCTTGAACTCATCGAGGCCTATTTCCCTCTGGGCATCCGGCAGCGCTAGATTCCACGCGCTTGCGTATATTCGAGCACACGTTTTATGCTCACGGGCTTCTACTTTGCGGATCTTTATTTCCGGCACAGGGATTTTTTCACAATAGCAGTCAGGCCTTTTTCAGCCTGCCTTGTCGTCGAAGGCGGGCTGGCTAGAAATCTGCTTAACTTAAACTCAAAACCAGGGGATATCGAATGAGCATTCAAGATTGGGGGGCAATTGGGGAAATCCTGAGTGCAGCAGCAATATTCGTCACACTCGTTTACCTGGCGACTCAGATCAAATACGCACGCCTGACGGCAATGGACATCAACCGGACCAACCGCGTCGTCGGAATACGTGATCTCAATGGCATAATTGCTACCAATGCTGTTGCAAGGGAGGCCTGGAATAAAAGCCTCGGCCCGGAGTATCGCCGTTTGCACACTGACATCGCGGAATCGCTGGAATTGAGTTTCGATCAGGCATCGATCGTGATCTCCCAGGGCGCCAACTGGGGGTACACACACTGGGTGCAGTATCGATCCATGAAAACTCCAGAAGACGAAGCAGAGCTGAAGAACATCATCAAGGTCTGGTACGGTGAAAACCCGATGAGAACCCTCCTCAATCACGAAAGCTTCCAAGCTTTCTTTGAAGCTGACTTCGTCACCTGGTTGGATGAAATAGTCGGCATCGATGACTGATAATCTCGCGGCATCGGCTTGGTTCTTTGGGCTCAGTCGTTGCACAGGAACCCGGGTTCGAGTTACTTTTTCTCCTCCCTATCGGACAATCCGCTAGCAGGGTTCAAAAACTCAGGATATTCATGACATGATCGATGCAGACGAAACTTTTGATGGCACCTGGCCCTTTCAGCCTCATTTCAGCAATAGCGCCGGTTTTCAGCAACACTACGTCGATGAAGGCCCGGCAGATGCAGAAGTCGTGATCTGTCTCCACGGCGAACCGACCTGGGCATACCTGTACCGCAACTTCATACCCTCACTATCAGAGCACTATCGCGTTATCGTGCCCGATCACATGGGATTCGGCAAAAGCGAAACGCCACAAGACAAAACCTACACGCTGCAAACGCACGTTGAAAACCTGGTCAGCCTGATCAACGATCTCGACTTATCGGACATAACTTTCGTCTGTCAGGACTGGGGTGGACCGATAACCGGCGCCTACACGATTCGCCACCCGGAAAGGGTGAAGCGGGTTGCGTTGATGAACACGTTGTTTGGTTACGGCGGGACCGCGGTGAATTCCGAGCCTTCGAACTGGTTCAAGTGGATCGCCAAGCACCATGACGAGGGAACGTTGGACGGCATTCTCGGCGAGTTGGGTTCAACGATTTTATCAGTGATGAAAATTATCGGTTTCGAAAACTCCGCCGCGGTCGATGAAACCTGGATTAAGGCGTATTCGGCACCTTTCCCCGATCGTGCCTCGTGCATTGGCGGTATAGAATTCCCACTCGACGTTCATCTGCAACGCGCCTTCCCTTACATCGCGGAGGGGCTCGAAACAGGCAATCTGGACGCGGTGAAAACCAAGCCCGCGATGCTGGCAGTTGGTTTGCAGGACAAAGCGATCAGACCGGAAAACGCCATTGCGGACTTCGAAGGACTCTTCCCCAACGCACCGATCAACACTTTCGAGCAAGCAGGCCATTTCTGTCAGGAAGACATACCGGAAACTCTAGTCGCGTTGATCCACCAGTTTATCCAATCGAACCCGTGACGAGCCAAACCAGATAATCGTCTTTCTTCTCCTTGCGGAATTCAAAACGCCTTCCCCAGGGATCGGTAACATCCGCTACCAGCAGGTAACCCGCATCGATGACTTCGTCAAACCCTTCAGGAATCTCTTCGGTCATCGTGTTGTACTGATGCAACGTCGTCACCAAACTCTCTGGTTTTACTGGCGCCCCGACCAGGACTCGAACCTGGAACCTGCCCCTTAGGAGGGGGCCGCGCTATCCAATTGTGCCACCGGGGCGATGTATTCGTAACTTCCTGATTTG
>CBDUDJ010000146.1:0-6058 GCA_965365885.1 uncultured Gammaproteobacteria bacterium | reverse complement strand
AGACCTGTCCCGCCTGCTCTGAAGGATTCGAGGATTTCGGCCAGATCACGCATATCAGTCTTCGTCGCTCCTGTCGTCGTTCTCGTCAGTGGCACAGGTGGCGGTGATCTCCGCCTCCAGTTGAATTTTCGTGCTCAAATAGTCGAGATTTCTGGCGCTGGCAATCGCCTGGACATCATCGTGTTCGATTTTCCACCGTTGCGAACCGTTGGGCAACGTTGCGAATTTGACCCTGACCTCACCAAGTGTTGTCGTCAACGTTCTGCTTTGTCTGGCAAGCATACGCTTTGCCACCGGATGGACCCGAACACCGATCGTTGTGGAACTCATGAAGAGAACCTCGAGTAAGCGGTCGACGTCGTCGTCAGCGCAAAGCACGGACAGTTGTGTGCCAGGTCGTGATTTCTTCATGATCACTGGCGTCATAAAGGCATCACGTGCGCCGTTGGCAAACAAAGCGTCCAGTAAGGGTTCGAACGCCTCAGCAGTCATGTCGTCGATGTTGCATTCGATAAGCTGGTTTATTTCGGACTCATAGACTTTATGCGAGTCTTTAGACGCACGGCCGAGCATCACCCGCAGCACATTGGGTGAGGTGAAGTCTTTGTGGCCGATACCGTAGCCGATCCGGTCAGCGACGAAGGCCACAGGCTGGCAGAATTGATCCACGTTGCACTTGAGGATCGCAGCCCCCGTCGGTGTGGTAGCTTCCTGATCGACACCACCATAGCGGCAGGGAACTCCGCTCAAGAGCTCCGCAGTTGCCGGTGCCGGGACCGGCATGAGACCGTGTGCGCATTGCACCATGCCGCCGCCAAGTTCGATGACCGGGCAGAAAATCTCTTCGACCTGAAGATAGTCCAGACAGATTGCTGCGGCGAGGATGTCTACGATCGAATCGGTTGCTCCCACCTCATGAAAGTGAATGGCCTCCACCGTGGTGCCATGAATCTTTGCTTCCGCTACAGCGATTGCCTGGAACATTTCGATCGCGCGGCCGGCAATGCTGTCGGGGTAGTTTGCCGATTCGATAATGGCTGTGATGTCTGAAAGGTGGCGTGCGTGATTGGGGGTGCTGCGCATCGCCACGGTCGCTTTTGTACCGGTGATACCCATCTTGGCTTCGGTTGTGATCTGCAGTTCGTACTCGTCAGTGACATTGAGCTTCGCCAGCTCATCGCGGAGATAACTCTCCGGCACGCCAATATCGAGCATTGCGCCGATGTGCATATCACCAGAAATACCGCTGAAGCAGTCGTAAACCAGAACGTTACTCGTCATTGATCCGGATTCCACCTGGGATCAGGCGAGTATGCGGTGGGTTGGGGCGCAGAGGGAATCAATCGCGAGACCGTAGCTGCAGGCGTTGCGGCAGGGCTCGCCCGAACAGCCCAGGCAGGCGGCGGCGTTTACCTCTAGTGCTTCGTATTCGGCGCGTGCGAACTCGACGTCCTGGTAGTCGACTGCGTACATTCGCGTTCTGAGCACGTCTGCTATAGGCACATCGTAGGGGCATGCGCCTTCGCAATCATTGCATGCCTGGCGGCAGAAAGTTGTGCCGTTGAGTTTCGCATATCCCTGCAACAGATCGAGATCGCCGTGTGCGAGCTCGTGAGCGCCAGATGCCACGAGGTACTCGTCGATGTCCTGCTTGCTCGTCATGGAAACGACAAGCGCATCGACGTTGGCGTTTGACAACGTCCATCTGAAAGCAGCTTGAGAAAATGTGTTGCCGGCATCTTCGTAGGCGCGCATATCGTTCAGGCGCGCGCCCATCAGCGTTTTCATCGCAACGACGCCGATTCCCTTTTGTTTGGCTTTCGCAAGCATCTGCGGTAAGTCAGGCTGTTTTGCAATCAGATCGAACGATCGGGTCAGCCCCGCGTAGAACTCTGGATCCTGACCGAAGTTGTACGCGACGAGCACGACGTCGCAGAGATCTCCCTCGATGGCGTAGTCCAGACACTCCGTGAGCCTGCCGGCGTGACCCGAGATACCCGTGAAGCGAATCTTACCCTGCCGTTTGGCAAGCTCGACGAATTCGTACCATTCCGGGTTCTTCAGCCTTGATAAGCTGTTGACCGCGTGGTTGAAGTAAACGTCGATGTAGTCCGTCTGCAAGCGTCGCAGGCTGCCTTCGAGCGCCTGCATGATCGATTTTCTATCGTCGTCCCAGACCTGGGTCTTGGAAACGATGAACACGTCATCACGCACATTATGCAAGGCGTTACCCAATACTCGCTCAGATTGACCGCGTGTGTAGCTATCGGCAGTGTCGAAGTAGTTCACGCCGCGTTCGATAGCGTGGTGAACGAGATCCTCCTGACCGCTGCGCAGCCGGCTTGTGCCAAATGAAATGTCTGACAGCCGAATGCCCGTACGTCCCAGCACAGGATATTCGCGTATCACACTCTGCCTGGAGGCCACATCTGGCACCGGTGGTTTTCGGTTGGCAGCGTGGACGCCTGCCATTGGCAGAAAACCGGCGGCACTACCGGTGAGTGTGAGGAATCTGCGACGATCGAAGTTTTTCATGGCTTGAGTAGGGCATCCCCAACGAGGCATCTGATAATATCCGATCTTTGCTCTGGGGAGAAAGTAATCGATGTCGGAGGAAAAGCCGGAAGAATCACAGGACTACGAACTGGTATGACATGATTGGCTCTTACACAACACGAAGAATTGTCCTATCACTGGCTGGTGCAGGGGTGATGGGACTGCTCGCCAACCTGGCCTTAGCAGCCACCTCTGCTGGTGGCTGGCAGAATCTGCTCGATGACACGGATCTCTCACAGTGGCGCGGCTACCAGCAATCGGAAGTCCCGGCCGGTTGGCAACTGCGTGATGGCGTGTTGACGCGTGTTGCTGAGGCTGGTGATCTGATCACGGTAGCTGAATTCAAGGACTTCGAACTCGAGCTGGAATGGCGGGTAGAGGTTGGCGGCAACAGTGGGGTGTTCTTTCACGCCACCGAGACACATCGCTACATTTTCATGAGCGCTCCGGAGATGCAGATTCTAGACGACGCTGCTCATGTCGACGGCCGCAACCCGTTGACTTCCGCCGGTTCAAACTATGCGTTGCATGCCGCGCCGCGCGGGATCGTGCGCGCCGCGGGGCAATGGAACGAAGCGCGCCTGCGTGTCGAAGGCAGACGTGTGCAACAGTGGTTGAACGGCGTGCAGAGCGTTGAGTACGAACTTGGCAGCGATGATTGGCTTGCGCTGGTAGCCGAAAGTAAATTCAGCGCGTGGTCTGCATACGGTAAAGCGGCGACAGGACACATAGGCCTGCAGGACCATGGAGACGAAGTCAGCTTTCGCGGCATCAGGATAAGAACTTTACCGTGACTATGCGCATTCTATCGGTACTGCTCCTTTTTGCGGCGAATACAGCACTCGCTGCCGCGAACTCTGTTGCTGCCGGGCAGGCGCCGGATCCGCTCTTTGCAGACGACACGGTCATAGCACTGACGCTCACGGCACCATTTCGTGCTATTTCGCGTGATCGGTCAGCTGACCCGGAATATCGCACGGGTACATTAAGCTACACCACACAAGCGGGGACGACCAACGAGTACGAGATCAAAATTCGACCACGGGGGAAGTCCAGACGGGACCGGAAGGTTTGTGTATTTCCGCCGTTACGCTTGAATTTGCCGAAGAAGAAATTAGCCGGCAGTGTCTTCGAAAACCAGAACGTCCTGAAGCTCGTCACGCACTGTAAGAGCAGCAAAAATTTTCAGAAGTACGTTCTCAAGGAGTATCTGGTTTATAGAATGCTGAACGTACTCACACCGGTGAGTTTCAATGTCCGCCTGCTCAAGGTCAGCTATGTCGATAGTGAGAAAGGTGGCGAGCCGCAGGTCCGCTACGGTTTTTTCATCGAGCACAAAAGGCGCCTTGCCGCCCGCTTGGATCTGGCTGTTTCGGACGTCGCGAGAATAAGCTCAACCGAGCTGGATCCCTGGCAGGCCAGCATCGCAGAGATGTTCCAGTACATGGTCAGTAATACCGACTACTCGTTCATTGCGGCCCCCGCTGGCGACGCCTGTTGCCACAACGCAATCATCCTTGGTCCGCCTGGCGGACCCTACGCACCGGTGCCGTATGATTTTGACCGGACGGGGATGGTTAGCCCACCCAGTGCACTACCGGATGAAAAACTCGGTCAGCGCAACGTACGTGACCGGCTATACCGCGGGTTCTGTCGTGACCAGGGCGTTACAGATCGTGCGGTGGACCACACGGTGCTCAAGCGAGACGAACTCGAAGGCCTGATTCGCAATCAGGTTGATCTGGAGGAGGGTGATAAGAAGAAACTTTTAAGCTATCTGGAGAGTTACTACGACATTCTCGCGGATGAGAAGCGGCGGACGCGTAAACTCAAATGCCGTGAGACTGTTTGAGCCAGTCTGAAAGCAGTTTGATCAGCCTGGGATGGATGAGATAACCGGTTGAATTATGGGGGTTTGAGCGGCCAAACCGCACTGCAAGATTGTAGATATTGAAATCCTCGATGCGGCTGATGACATGATTTTTGAGCATCGCTGAAAAATCGTTCGCTACGGTTTCATCGTGACAGATAAAATCGTCCTCAGCGGCGATATTGAACCAGTTAACGAGCGTGTTGGGGTAGGTTGACTCTGCAGTCGAGCCCGCAGCTTTGCCGAGCCGGCTGCGAACGTAATTGTCCGCAAGCGGTGCGCCCAGCGTCACCCAGTTCCGCACCTTCCTCGTTGCAGTGCTCTGTGCTGAATGATTCAACTCGCAGAACACATCGTACGCGAAGACGCTGCCGATGCCGTGTGAGATGAGCATGATGTCGTCGCCTCGTTCCAGGGCCGGAGCGAGCACGCTATGCAGTCGCTGGCGAATCTGCGTGCCGTAGTCTCCTTCATTGTCCCAGTAGGTGACAAGCTCTGGCAGTACGTGGGCGATGCGTTGTTGGCCAAGACCGAGCACGTTGCTGACCGGTGCGCCGATATCCATCAGAAATTCTTTCAGCGATGACTTGCCGGGCAGCGATTCATAGTGGACGCGCCGAAATTTTTTTGAGGATGAAAAATCCGCAAGTCTTGCCAGCGTATTCTCACGGTCTGCAGCATCAATCACCGGATCGTATGGTTTCTGGTTTGGCGTGATGGCTGCGGTCAGATCTGCGTAGTAGACGAGGCTGACGTTGGCATCATCCAGATGCGTCTCGGGATAATCGCGTGCGAGGCCTTGTTTCATGGCATCTAGCCAAATGCGCTGCACAATATCCTGTGCGGGCTTCTGGCCACCACCATGGATAAGCAGAAGTGTCTTGCGTGGTGCGTCTGTTTCGCTATCAGCGGCTTCGATGATAGACACTCAGTCTCCCTTTCCTGTTTGCACCTTCGTCTGCTACGAGTAAATCGCCATTGCTGGTGATTGCGAGTCCCTCGGCTTGCGAATGAATTTTAGACAGGGGAAAGTCAATCGCTTCAGCCGAAGAATCTGCAAGATCGACGACGACGAAAGCTTTCTGCTGGCTCGCCAGCAGCAGTATACGCCCGGAAGGTAACAACGTAACCGCAGAAGGCTGGTAATCTTTGAAACCGGTTGCGAGAAGTTGTTTTCGACGCAGGTGGAAGACGGGCTCTGAAGCATAGCGGTGTTTGGCGATCGACCAGCGAAATATCTTGATGCCGCGTTTGCCCTTCTTTAGATTTTTACAGGTGGCGTACAACTCGTTGTTTGAATCAACATAGGTCAGTCCTTCAATTTCACAATCAAGATCCGCCGGATATCTGACGTAGCTGACAACCGCGCCGTCGGTCCCTTCTGTTGTTTCGTAGATTGTGCCGTTGCTCGTGACCAGATAAATGTATTCTGGCGAGACTGCGATCCCTTCGAAATCGTCCCGTACAGGTTTCTCTCCGAGCTGGAATCGCTTGGTGATCTCCCCAGCTTCATAGTCGATCAGGAATATCACACCGGTTTCGTCATTGTGCGCGAAGAGTCGGTCATTGGCGTCAACCGCCAGCCCGGAGATCTCTCGCCGGGTGCAGGCTGCATGCCTTGCCATCGAACAA
>CBDUDJ010000145.1:0-6073 GCA_965365885.1 uncultured Gammaproteobacteria bacterium | reverse complement strand
TGTCAGGCACTTGCCTGATGGTTACGATCTCGTTCGAGTTCGAGTTGCTGATGCAGCACCTGCAGCGACTTGTTCTGCAACTCACGTTCCTTTTTGAGCTCGGCAAGTTTGCGCTGCTCGTTTTCCAGCAGGGTGCTCAGCTGCTCCTGCTCTGCCTCTTTTTCGGCCAGTTGTGCCTGCAGATCCTGCACCTGCTTCAGCAGCGCATCGTTGCCGTCCGCAGAATCACCCTGGTTGTGCAGCGCCAACTCAGCCTCGGCGGCGGTAGCCTCGGCGACCGCATTAGCGGTAGCTGCGTTTGCCGTCTTCAGCTCATCGCGTAGCCGTTCTATATCGTCGAGCAAGGCGCCAATCGTCTGATTGTCTTCGGCAGAACTCTGGTCGTCGTCAGCAATCAGATCAGTGAATACATCTGCTTCGACGCCAGCTTCCTGCGGAGTTCCTGATTCATCTGAATCACTGGAAACGCCCACACCTTCCAGCGCTTCGCTACGGGCAACGGCCTTACTCAGCGCCCGGGACTTTTCGCGCATGTCGCGTTCCTGGGTGCTCAGGTTCTCCTGCAGATCACTGGATTTCGCTTCCTGGGTTTTGAGGTCCATCCGCAGTTGCTTGACGAGCTCATCACGTGAGCGCAGCAGCGACTCAAACTGTGGAACGCGACCGCGCGCTTCAGAAAGAGACTTGTTGAGCTCATCTTCACTACGAATTGCCGCGATGTTTCGCAAGAGCCACCCTGCAGCTCCACCAGAGAGCAACGCGATGAGCAAGTAGAGAAACATTTTCATGATTAGATAGATCATGCTGTGCCCCCGACCACGCGAAATTCAATTCGCCGATTAGTCTTACGTCCTTCTACAGTGGCGTTGTCAGCAATCGGTTGGTTCTCGCCGTAGCCAGTGGCTTCTACCTGTTCAGGTGGGACGCCGCTTTGCACGAGGTACTTGCGAACCGAATCAGCGCGCTGCTGACTGAGCTGGAGATTTACCATCTCATCACCAACGGAATCGGTATGACCGGCAACTTCGATTTTTACGTTGCAACTGCGCGCAATGCTCGCAAGCATGCCGAGCATGGGAAAGCTCGATGGCGCAAGCTCCGCGCGACCAGTCTTGAACGAAACTCTTTCCTGTTGGAGGTAGGTGTTTATTTCCAGCTGGCAGGTACCGGCTTCACCGATGATGACAATTTGATTTTCGACGCTGGAGACACCATTGATCGCGAGTGCTATTTCTCCGGCCTTGTGCTTTGCCTGGTAGTCGGGCGCAGCACCGGTAAGCAGAATTCCCTGGCCCTGAGGCTCAACGCTCGCCCAGAAAAGATTCTGTTTACGCACCGCCTCCGCGGTCAGCGTACCTAACTCATCTTCAATGTCCGAGGCCTCGCTGAACACACACACAAACAGCAAACATAGAAACAGTGCGCCCGCGCCGGTGAGAACCTCGAATTGGGAAAAACGAAAATCCATGTCTCGGCAGCTACCAATTCGATCAGCTGAATTGTGACTGCTTCTTCACGCCAGTATCGTTAACTGACGCACAAGTTGGCGCAACCGGCAGCACGAAATTGCTCGCGCCTCGACATTTTCCACTAGCTGACGAACGGCTCCGCCTTCGTCAGATCAAGGCGCTGCTCGCGCGCGAAATTCACAGCAACGTCATGCGTCGTGAAATTGTTCCGGGCAAGGCTCGACAAGGCAGCCAGTGCAATCCAGGCCGCCGAGACTTCGAAATGCTGACGCAGCTCGTGGCGACCTTCGGACAAGCCGAACCCATCGGTCCCCAAAACGACAAAGGGGCCGGGAATCCACTTTGCGATCGTAAGTGGCAGCGCCTTCATGTAGTCACTTGCGGCAACAAAAACACCTTGTTCGTTTTGCAGCAGTCTCTCCACCAACGGTAAATCAACCGCCTCGCCTGCGAGGCTGAGCAGCTGTAGCCGCTCGCAGGTCAGCGCCTCACGCGCAAGCTCGTTGTAACTGGTTACGCTCCACAGGTTGCTGCTCACTCCCTGCTCGCTTAGCAATTCCCGCGCCGCAAGCACTTCTGTCATGATTGCGCCACTGCCAAACAGGTTCACCGTTGCTCCCGGCTCGCGCTCAAGACAGTACATGCCCGCGAGGACACCTTCCTCGACACCTTTCGGCATCGGCGGCATCAGATAGTTTTGATTAGTGAGCGTCAGGTAGTAGAAGACGTCTTCGTTGAGCTCATACATCCGGCGGATGCCATCGCGGACGATGAGCGCGATTTCGAACGCGAAAGCCGGATCGTAACTCTTGAGATTCGGAATTGTGTTGGCGACGAGATGCGAATGCCCGTCCTGATGCTGCACGCCTTCACCATTGAGAGTGGTTCGCCCCGAAGTGCCTCCCAACAGAAAACCTTTGCACATCATGTCACCGCACGCCCAGATCATGTCGCCGACGCGCTGAAAACCGAACATCGAATAAAATATATAAAAGGGAATCATCGGTAAGCCATGATTGGCGTATGCGGTTCCAGCCGCGAGAAACGATGCCATAGCACCGGTTTCACAAATGCCTTCCTGCAGAATCTGACCGTCCTCGGCTTCACGGTATGGAGCGATCGTGCCGGCATCTACCGGTTGATACTGCTGTCCTGCCGGAGAGTAGATACCGGCCTGTGGGAACAAGCCATCCATGCCAAACGTGCGAGCTTCATCGGGAACGATCGGGACGATGTACTTACCGAGCTTTTTGTCTCTTAACAGGCGAGCCAACATGCGAACGACCACCATCGTTGTCGAGACTTCTCGCTTGGAGCCTTCAAGCATATCGGCAAACAGTTCGAGCGCTGGTGCTTCAATACTGTCACATTCGACACGTCGAGCAGGCAGGTAGCCGCCGAGCGCCTCACGATGTGACTTCAAGTACTGGATTTCCTCGGAGTCTTCAGCGGGTGAATAGAAATCCGCTCGAGCAATTTCTTCGTCTGACAGGGGGATATCCAGGCGCATTGCAAGTTCACGCCGTTCGACCGGATTGAGCTGTTTTTTCTGATGTACGGTGTTGCTGCCCTCGGTTCCCGGTCCGAGACCATCGCCTTTGACCGTTTTTAACAAAATAACGCACGGCTTGTCTTTACCATCGGCAGCCTGCTGAAACGCCGCATAAATTTTCTGATGATCCTGGCCTCCCCGTTTGATCGAGCGGATCTCTTCGTCCGTTAGCGTCTTCATCAACTCCCTGAGTTCCGGTGTGTTTTCCACCCAGTGTTCGCGGACGACGTCCCCGGAGGAAACGGTGTACATCTGATAGTCGCCATCAACTGCCTGTTCCATCCGGCCCTGCAGAAACCCGTGCTCGTCGCGCGCCAGAATCTGATCCCAGCCACCACCCCAGATCACCTTGATGACATGCCAGTCCGCCCCGCGAAACGCACGCTCGAGCTCCTGGATGATCTTGCCGTTACCGCGCACGGGACCGTCGAGACGCTGCAGATTGCAGTTGATCACCAGGACCAGATTGTCGAGTTCTTCACGGCTGGCGATGTTGATGGTCCCGAGCACTTCCGGCTCGTCGGCTTCGCCGTCGCCGACGAAGGTCCAGATCTTGCCACCATTCTTGGGCTTCAAGCCGCGGCTTTCGAGGTACTTGGCAAAGCGCGCCTGATAAATTGCGCTGGGTGTGGACAAGCCCATGCTGGCCGTTGGCATCTGCCAGAACCAGGGCAGGCGGCGGGGATGCGGATACGACGGCAATCCGCCACCACTGGCGAGCTCCCGGCGGTAATTGCCGATCTGCTCTGCGCTCAAGCGGCCTTCGAGAAAGGCCCGGGCGTACACACCGGGGGCTGTGTGCGCCTGGAAATGCACCTGATCGCCACCGTAGTCGGCGGATTTCGCCCGAAAGAAATGATTGAACCCCACCTCCATCATCGTGGCAGCAGACAGATAGGTCGCAATGTGGCCGCCGACGCCGCTGCCGCTGTCGACCGCCTGCAACACCATGGCAACCGCGTTCCAGGCAATGATGTTGCCGATCCGCGTTTCGAGCTCGATGTTTCCCGGGTAGGCCGGCTGGTCGCGTACCTCTATGGTGTTCTTGTAGGGCGTGTTGAGCGCAGCCGGTCTATTCAGCAAGCCCTGCTGGCTCAGATGGGCCTGAATGTTGTCGAGCAGCGCGCGGGCTGCGTCCGCACCGTGATTGGCGAGCACGTCATCCATGGCTTCCAGCCATTCCTGCTGTTCATCGAGCCAGTCCTGATCATCTTCGGAGTCATCAATAGTGGTTTTCTGCGCCAAACGCCGCCCCTTTTAATCTGTTCAGCCCGTTAGCCGATTTGCTGACTCGGCGAACCGCGGCTACCACTGCTGGCGGCTGTCGCGCTATCAGTGGTAGTTTCCCGCTCAACCACAACCATAATCCATCCGCTGGTCGAGGGGGAGCAGATGAGCGAGCAACCAACCACACAGGACAGCGTGAGTGCCAATGGGCTGGAGTTTCACTACCTCAGCCGGGGCGAGGGACCACTGCTGCTCTGCCTGCATGGGTTTCCGGACTGTCCGCAAACATTCGGTGGCCAATTCGAATATTTCTCGGCTCTCGGTTACCGGGTAGTGGCGCCGTACATGCGCGGCTACCATCCAGCGACGATTCCGCCAGATGGCTGCTATCTCAGCGCAGCACTTGGTCACGATGCCAGCGCGCTCATCACTGCGCTGGGTTACGAACAGGCTGTGGTGTATGGCCACGACTGGGGCACGGCGGCGGCGCAGGCGACCGCACTCTTCGCACCGGAAAAAGTCAGCCGGTTGATCACCTCAGCCGTGCCTTACGGCAGCGCGATGTTTGATGCCTTCATCAGCAACGCCGAGCAACAGCGTCGCAGTTGGTACATGTTCTACTTTCAGATGCCCTTCGCAGACGCTGCTGTGTCCCTCAATGAGTACGCCTTCATCCGCCGGCTCTGGCAGGACTGGTCACCCGGCTGGGATTTCCCGGAATCTTCCCTCCAGTCAGTAATCGACACACTGAAAGCACCCGGGGTGCTGACGGCTGCGCTGGGTTACTACCGCGCTCTTTTCGATCCGGCGCAGCAAGCCGGCCACTACGCAACAGACCAGGCACGTCTTGGCGAGCCGATTGCGGTGCCCACGTTACACCTGCACGGCGCGCTCGATGGCTGCATCGGTACGGAACTTCTCGAGGGAATGGAACAATTTTTCAGCGCAGGTCTGACTCTCGATGTGCTTCCCACCGCGGGTCACTTCCTGCATCAGGAAGACCCCGCGCACGTCAATGCGGCCATTGCGGCGTTCCTCGAATCCTGATGGCCGAGCCATTCTGCTAGAATCTTCCGCCGATGGCGCAAGGCAATCACATGACTGAAAGCAACTGGCTGCGCGGCTCCGTCCTCGCCTGTCTCATGACCCTGATCACGGGTTGCTCCGGCGCGAGCGACGAAGCGGCAACCGCCGATCCCTCGACCCAAACGACCGCGCCGATACCGGGCGAAGCGATGCAGCAGGCGGTGAGGGCGGCAACCAGCACGATCAACAATGCTCGGCTGGTGGCGGCAGACACGGAGCCAGAAAACTGGTTGACCCACGGCCGAACCTACGATGAACAGCGGCACAGCCCGCTTACCAGGATCAACGCGGACAACGTCGGCGAACTCGGACTTGCCTGGTATTGGGACACGGACACCCGGCGCGGTCTGGAGGCAACGCCGATTGTCGTCGATGGCATCATGTTCTCCACCGGCTCCTGGTCCGTGGTCTGGGCGCATGATGCGAAAACCGGCGAGTTGCTGTGGCGCTACGACCCACAGGTACCCCGGGAGTGGGGCAAGTACGCATGTTGCGATGTAGTCAACCGCGGCGTGGCCGCCTGGAAAGGGCGCATCTATGCGGGCACACTCGACGGTCGACTCATCGCTCTGGATGCAGCAACCGGCCAGCTCGACTGGGAGGTAAGAACCACCGAACCTGACCAGGCCTACACGATCACGGGCGCCCCGCGAATCATCAAGGACAAAGTGGTCATCGGTAACGGCGGCGCCGAGTACGGTGTGCGCGGGGATGTTACCGCCTATGCCACGGAGACGGG
>CBDUDJ010000144.1:0-6086 GCA_965365885.1 uncultured Gammaproteobacteria bacterium | reverse complement strand
CCGGTCTCCAGAAAACTGATGTGGCGCTGTGAAATGCCGGTTTGCGTGGACAGCGACAGCTGACTGATGCGGCGATGGTTGCGCCAGTCGCGCAGCACCGAACCGAAATCCATGATTGCCGGGATGATGGCGCTTTTAGCGGCGCTACCAGAGGCGCTGTTTACGGCGCTGTTTGTGGTCACGGCTGGGCTCCAGATTCCCGGGAAGTGGTCCAGTTTACCGATCGACTGATGCAGGACAATTACTTCAGAGGTAATTGGCGCGATAACCTGCACGGGCTAGGGTAGCGCGCACCCTGACTGAGGAGTCGACTATGAAGAACGTCTATCTGATCCTGGCCATTCTCGGAGCTGTTGTACCGTATGTGTTCTTCCTGCAATTTTTTACCGACGCGGGCTTCGACGCGGTAGGCCTGCTGGTCGCCGGCTTCGCCAACGGTGCGGCAGGTGGCTTCACCGCGGATCTGTTTTTCAGCTCGTTTGTGTTCTGGCTGTACATGTTCAAGCGCGAATCTGGCCCGTCGCCGTGGCTGTTTATCGTGCTGAATCTGACGATCGGTCTCTCCTGCGCATTGCCGGCCTATCTCTACGCCGGGCTTGTTCGCGCGGAAGCCTGACTCAACCGGCAAATTGGTTGCGTTCGGTATGCCGGTACAGAAACTGCCAGATCTCGCGGTCAACGGCGGCGTCGGACTGCTCGGCCCAGCGATGCAATTCAATGAGCAGTTCCATGCCTGTATCGTGCCAGGCGCAGACATCCCTCAGCGCTAGACTGGCGGGTTCGCTGGCGCTGAAGTTTGCCCGCTCGGCCGCTCCCGGCGCCGATCTGGCCTCGGCAAACAAGTCCTGCAGCTCGGCAATGTCGGCGAACCGGTTGGCGATGGCTCGTTCGAAATCCTCTGCCAGCGCGCCCATGAGTAAGCTGATGAGGCCGGCGTTTGCCATACCGTAGGTAGAGCCGACTTCGGGCAGCACGCTGAGTGCCAGTTTACCGGCGAGTTCGGCCAACGCTTTGCCGGGTTCGGGAATCACAGCAGAGGCTCCGAATATCGGTGCTGTGATGCCGGATTGAGCCGATCGACCACAATGCGGTTGTGCCGATCCGTCATCAGCCAGCCAGCGACTGCGAGTATCGGTTCCTTACTCGCGCCGTGGGCAAAGTCCTCGCTGGAAGAAATCCAGATTGCCAGGCCTTTGAGAGAGGCAAATACCTGCCACCAGCGAAATGCTTCGGCGTCTACCTGCAGGTTGCTCGCGCGCTGCCAGATGGCCGTGGCGGCCTTGCGCTCCAACAAACCTCCGGCGAGCACTTTGTCCGGCCAGGCCCACAACGGATCGAAAGACCAGGCCAGATCTTCCAGCGGATCGCCGATATGCGCCATTTCCCAGTCGAGTATTGCCGGAATTTCCCCGGCAGCGTTGTAGAGAAAATTGCCGGATCGGTAGTCACCGTGGACCAGACACAGATTTCCCGACGGTTCCGGGAGCCGCTCCTCCAGCCAGCGGATCGCCGCCTCTGCCACGGGTTGCGGCTGCAACGCGTCTTCACGAATCACGCCACTCCAGTACTCCAGCTCGTGTGCTGCCGGATGCTGCGGGATCGGCATGAACTCGTGCACGCCGAGTTTTTCTATATCCATGGCTGCCAGGCGGCCGAGGAGCGACCATTTCAGCTCGCCGAGTTTGTCGCGAACCTCAGCAAATGGCGAGATAGCGAAATTTGTGGTGGCAGTTTCACAGCCCGCAACCTCTGCCATCAGCGAAAATGGTCTGTCGAGCACCGCAGGATCTTCCTCCAGCAGCAATGGCTCGGGTACCGGGATGCCGCAGCGATATACGGCTTCATAAGTCCTGAATTCCAGCGCGCGCTCGGTATCGATCAGACTGGTTAGCGGATCACGGCGCAGAATGATCCCCAGCGGTGCCTGCTCGGTGCCTCTTGTGAGTTGCACGCGATAGGTTTCGCGGGACGCGCCTCCCGGGATCTGCTCGATATCCGTCAGGGCTACAGGCAGTGCCCAGACCTCGCTGAGATAGGCCACAAGCCGGTTGCCGATATCTGCCAGTGCGGGCGTCATGCGTGATCAACTCGACGGCGTGAGCTGGAAACGAATTGGCAGGTGTTTCAGGCCGTGGACGAAGCTTGCCCGCAGATGTTCCGGCGGCTCGATGATTTCCATACTCGCTATACGCGGAATGAACTTGCGAAAGAAAATGCGCATTTCCAGACGCGCCAGGATGATTCCCAGACAGATGTGAGGGCCGGTACCGAAAGCGAGATGGCGATTGGGCTGACGATCGATTATGAACTGCTCGGGATGCTCAAAGATCGCTTCATCATGATTGGCGGAGGCATAGAAGAGACCCAGCGTGTCGCCTTGTCTGATCTGTTTGCCGCGCAGCTCGTAGTCGCGTGTGGCGGTGCGGGAAAACTGCGTGACCGGCGTGGTCCAGCGGATCATCTCCTCGACGGTCAACTTGATCAGATCCTCGTCATCGATGTTCGCTTGCAGCTTCGCCATCTGTTCGGGGTGATTCAGTAGAGCGTGGAGGCCGCCTGAAATCGCTGTCCGGGTCGTTTCGTGGCCCGCCGTGGCGATGATGATGTAGTAGGAGATCAACTCTTTGTAGGGCAGGTATTCGCCTTCGATCCTGCCGTTGGCGATGTAGGATGCGAGATCTTCGGTAGGTCTTGCGCGTTTCTCATCGGTCAGACGGGTGAAGTAGTTGTAGAGGTCTTTGACCGTCTCGAAGATAGATAGCGGGTCTTCACCCACGCGGCGCATTTCGGGGTCGTCACCGGAGAAGAGCTCGTTGGTCAGTTTCAGTATTCGCCACTCGTCTTCGGCCGGCACGCCGAGAAGCTCGGTGATCAGTTTCAATGGCGGCCAGACCGACACATCCTGCACGAAGTCGAGCTCGCGCTCGCTGCCGTCGCCCATCATGTCATCGAGGATTTCATCGATGATCTGGCTCAGGCGAGCTTCCAGCTGTTTGATGTTGGAAGGCTTGAACCAGGGTTGCACGAGCGCGCGGTATTTCGGGTGGTCTGGCGGATCCATCTGCACAAGTGATCGAATCAGGCCTCCCTCACCGGCGCTGGCGAGCACCTCGAGCAGCTTCGGCGAATCCTGCAGGCGCTGGACGATCTCCATGAGAATCTCGTCGCGCAGCTCGGGGTTTGCGGCCTGGGGCATGAGCAGTGGCCGCGGCGAACTTGCGAATATCTCGGGCTGTTTTTCAATCTCCACAATGTCTTCGTGTTTCGTCACGGCCCAGAACGGCTCGAAGCCATCAGCGGTGACGAGCCGCAGGGGGTCGTTGCTGCGTAGCCAGGCCAGGGCCTGCAGCGGGTGTCCGCTTCTGCCGTAAACCTCGGGAGCGATGATGTCAGCGTCGGCGAAAGTGTAGGTTTCAGCCATGTGGCCCTTACCCTGGGTGAAACCGGCTAAGTTAGCGGTTTTGCAACCCTCCTTGCAATTGCAATACAGTGTGAATCGATGGACTAAGGGAGGCTTGAGGAGATGGCGGATACCCTCGCAGGTCAGCACGTGCTGATTACCGGCGGCGGCAGTGGCATCGGTTTTGCGAGCGCGGCGGCGTTTCTTGCTGATGGTGCCACGGTGAGCATTGTTGGCAGGAACGCAGAGAAACTTGAAAACGCCGCCGTCGAACTTGCGGCCCCGGATCGCGTGAACGCCTTTACCGGCGACGTCGGCGATGAATCACGACTTGCGGAGATCGTGGCCGCAGCAAACGAGATCGCGCCGCTCACCGTCGCTCTCGCCAACGCAGGTACCGGAGACATCGCGCCACTCATGGTCACCGAGGATGACAAGTGGCAACAGGTGATGCAGACGAACCTGGCCGGCACTTTCTACACCTTCAAGCATGCAGGCAAAGCAATCGCCCGGGCGGGCGGCGGTGCAATGTGTGCTATCTCTTCAATTGCAGGTGTCCGCACGCATAGATTCATGCACGCATATTGTGTGAGCAAAGCCGGTATCGACATGCTTGTGCGGACCACGGCAGATGAACTCGGGATCGCTGGCATCAGGGTGAACAGTGTGTGTCCGGGCCTTGTCGATACCGAGATTGCGCAGGGGCTCTTTGCGCAGGAACAAGTCCATCAGGACTATCTCGATTGCATGCCGCTTGGGCGTACCGGAGTGGTAGCGGACGTCGCCAATGCGGTGCGTTTTCTCTGCGGTCCGGAATCGAGTTGGATTACCGGGGTAAATCTCAGTGTCGACGGCGGTCATCACTTGCGCCGTGGACCAGATTACGAGGCCATCTCGAACGCCGTTTTTGGCACTGAAGTTACACGGGGGATTGTATGAGTTTGAGTGAGTTGAGCCGGTCGATTGCCGGCAAAGTGGCAATCGTCACAGGTGCTGCCAGCGGCATGGGGCGGGCGACCGCGCGCCTGTTTGCCGATGAAGGTGCAAAAGTGGCAGCGCTCGATATAAACGCGGAACCACTCGCGGAGGTGGTCGCAGAAATCGAAGCGGCAGGGTGTCCTGTTAGAGGCTGGCCGCTGGATCTTGCTGATAAGGCGGCAATTGCAGGTGTGTTTGCTGAAATTGTCGATCACTTCGGCGGCATCGACATCCTGGTGAACAATGCGGGTCTGTCGCGCTTTGCACCCATCGACAGCGACGACTACGAAGCCGCCTGGGAAATTTCACTGAACGTATTACTGACGGCGCATACCCGGACAATTCGTGCCGCACTGCCGCACCTGCGACAGGCGGATCATCCGAGAATTGTGAATATCGCCTCGACCGAAGGTCTGGGCGCAACCAAGTTCGGCAGCCCGTATACAGCAGCCAAAACCGGTGTGATCGGTCTGACACGGTCGCTGGCCGTGGAACTCGGCAGCGAGGGAATTACGGTGAACTGCATCTGCCCGGGACCAATTAATACGGGGATGACTGAGCAGATCCCGGCGGATGCGAAGGCCGAGTTCGCCCGTCGTCGCGTTGCGCTCAAGCGCTATGCGGAGCCCGAAGAAGTGGCCCACGGTACGCTGAGTCTGGTGCTGCCAGCAGCCGGTTTCATCACGGGTGTCGCATTGCCCGTGGACGGAGGTCTGACAATCCGCAATGCGTGAGCAGCGATTCTCAGCTAGAGGTGTTAGCGTTGCAAACCATGATCCGCACGAGCACCCAACATCCATTCCGGATAACCCGTTGTTGTGACTGAGGCGAGCCTTACCGAACACCAGCAGACCCCGGCTGTAGGACGAATCGGCGTGCACGAACGTGTTTCCTGGTCGACCACGCTCAGTTTCGGTGCGCCCGGGCTTGGTGCGGGCTACATGTATCTGATGCTTGCGCTATACGTCATGAAATTTTCAACCGACGTGCTGCTGATCGCACCGGCGATCATGGGTGTGATCTTCAGCATCTCGCGCATCTGGGATGCGGTGTCCGATCCCGTGGTCGGCTACCTTTCCGACCGGACCCGCATTCGCTACGGCCGCAGACGAACCTGGATACTGGCAAGCACAATCCCCATCGCGGGAATGTTCATCATGGTGTTTGCGCCGCCGGATAGTCTCAGCGGGACCGGCCTTATCATCTGGATGACTGTTGCAATCATCGGCTTCTACTCTGCGCTCACAATGTTTTTTGTGCCACATCTCTCCCTGGGCGCTGAGCTTTCGGAGAACTACCATGAGCGCAGCAGACTGTTTGGCGTCCGTCACGCGTTTTATACGTTCGGTTCGATCCTGTCGCTCATCAGTTTTTACATCCTGATATCCGCTGAGCAGGAAGGCACTGCCGTGGTTCGGGAGAAGGCTTTTGAGCTTGCAATTGTTGCATCCATTGCGATGGTGGTGTTGATTCTCGCTGCCGTCAGTCAGCTCAAAGAGCGCGCCGATTTTCAGGGCCGGGTGAAGAGCACTCCTTTTGGGGCGTTCCGGGATGTCTGGCGCAACCACCACGCTCGATTGCTCATAGTGGTGACGTTCATCGAACACGTTGGATCGGCGGCAATCGGCGTGCTGACGTTGTACGTTGCGCAATATGTTGTCGGTGCACCGCTATGGGCTCCTGTGATGATTCTCTGTTACATGGTGCC
>CBDUDJ010000143.1:0-6088 GCA_965365885.1 uncultured Gammaproteobacteria bacterium | reverse complement strand
GAGTCCCTGGCCTCTCCGCGACGACCTGCTGCATTATTTTACGGACCTGCCGGCAAGATCTACCCTGCCAGGAAGTGAGGTTGATCCCGCCCGACCGGGGTTTAGGGAATGCCGATAGCTGGTGCGGATCTGCGGGACGAAGATCGCCGGTTGGTTTCGATGACCGCCATTTTGTGGCACTCATCCGAACAGTATCTGGCTGCAGCATAGGGAATGAACCAGTCGCCACAACCCGGGCAAGCCGCCAGTTCAGGTTCTTTGAACGTCAGCTCGCCTTTGCGGCGCTGTTCGAGTAACGATGATAGTGCGGAATTCTGCTGGACCATCGCGCGAAACTCCGCATCGCTGATATCGAGTAATTCGAGGACGAGACTGACACTCAAACGCGGTGAACGCAGGAGTAAAGTGGCAGCGGATTCTTCGAGATTCGATATGGTCACAGTTGCTTCCGGCAGAATTGCGGCACAGATTGCAGACCTGCCGCGACCGGTATGATGACACAACGCAGCCAGGTGCATCTGCCGTGTGTCACAATTATGTCGTGATTGTCATGGGCGGTAGTTAGTTTGCAGCCGAAAATCCTTATCGATTGCGATCCAGGCCACGACGACGCCGTGGCAATCATTCTTGCTGCGCGCACATCGCAGCTCCTGGGCATCACGACGGTAAGCGGCAATGCATCGTTGGCGAACGTCACGCGTAACGCTCTGGCGATTACCGAGTTGCTCGAAGCAGATATACCCGTTCACAGCGGCGCCGCTCAGCCGCTTGCTGGTAGCCCGCGCCATGCGCAGCACGTGCACGGTGAGACCGGCCTGGGAGGTGCACGGCTACCGACGCCAGTGGGCGAGCCTGCAAGCGAAGATGCAGTGGAATATCTGCTGGAGGCATCGCGCGAACACGCCGATTGTCATCTGGTTGCGATTGGCCCGTTGACCAATGTCGCTCTCGCGCTGCAGCGTGATCCGAGCTTCGCGGACCGGCTTGCGGGTATTTCCATCATGGGTGGATCGACGAGTGTCGGCAACGTTACCCGAGCGGCGGAGTTCAATGTCTGGGCAGATCCTGAGGCGGCCGATGTGGTGTTTACAAGCGGTGCGCGCTTGCACATGTGTGGACTGAATCTGACCCACCAGCTGCGCACGGATGATTCACACGTGAGCGAGCTGCGGCAGATGACTTCGGCCACTGCCGCGTTTGTCGCAGATCTCTTTGAGTTCATGCATGAGCGGATGGCGAATCTCAGCGGCTCACGGACAGCCGCATTGCATGATCCCTGTGCAGTCCTCGCGGTGACAGCACCGCACCTGCTCGAATTCGAAGACCGCGCCGTTGCCGTAGAACTGCACGGCACTCTGACCCGGGGCATGACGGTGGTCGACGAGCGCGTGACACGCAAACGCGACCCGGCGAATGCTGCAGTTGCCTATCGGATCGATGCAGCCGCGGCGTTGCGGCACATAATGGATGTGCTTGCTGAATAGACACTTCGTCTGCTGAATCAGCCTGATGCTATAGTCTTACTTAGAAAAAAATGGGCAGGAGGGTACATGGCGAAGGCAGCTATCAGCGCGTTGCGCTCATCGGTCAGCGAGGCGGAGTGGCACGCCCGGATAGATCTTGCAGCCTTCTACCGGTTGGTAGCCGGTTACGGCTGGGACGATCTGCTGCTAGCTCATCTGTCGTGCCGGGTTCCAGGCGAAGATGCTTACCTGATCAATCCGTATGGTTTGCTGTTCGAGGAAATCACGGCGTCCAGCCTGCTGAAGGTCGACTACTCAGGTCGCAAACTTCAAGACAGCGAATTTGACATCAGTCCAGAAGCGAACGTTATCCACGGCGCTATTCTGACGGCACGTGAAGACGTCAACAGCGTCGCCCATGTGCACACAATTGCTGGTACCGCGGTTTCCAGCCAGGCCGGAGGACTGCGCAACGTTTCTCAGCAATCGATGCTCGTCGTTGCATCTGTGGCTTATCACGACTACGAAGGGGTAGTGCTCGATCCCGCAGAGGCGCCTCGTCTGCAAGCAGATCTCGGCGACAGGCGACATATGATTTTGCGCAATCATGGATTGTTGACGGTAGGCGCCAGTGTCTCCGCAGCGTTTCAGGCGCTGTATAACCTGCAGCGCGCCTGTGAGATGCAGGTTGCCGCAGAGTCGGGTGAAGAGCCGCTGATCCCGATCAGCGATGACATTATGGACAAGACTCGAGCGCTGTTCGCCAGCGGCGCGGTGAACGCCGGGTCGCGCGATCTGCTCTGGGAGGCCCTGCTGCGCAGGTTGCGGCGCTGCGAGGCGGAATTCGAGGACTGAACGATTCCTTCTAAGATGTTGATTTAACTAAAAATAAGAAAACTTAAGAACATCTAACCGTAACCACAGGACCTAGCCGCAGTTGCCGGCCTAACCTCAGTGTGAAATTCGCACAGGAGGATGCGCCATGCAATATCTGCTCTGGCTTGCCTATGGTTTTTTCTGGATGCTGCTGGCAATCGAGCCGGTTTCCCGCTTCACCTGGGTTCTGGAAAATGTGTTGGCGCTGGTCTTCGTCGTGATATTTCTGTTGAGTTATCGACGCATCAACTGGTCGGGGATGACGCAGGCTGCGGTGCTCTGTTTTCTTGCACTACACACAATTGGCGCGCACTTCACCTATTCGGCGGTGCCCTATGACGAGCTTGGCCAATCGGTTGCCGGAATTTCAATCAACGAAATATTTGGTTGGCAACGGAATCAGTATGATCGATTCGTTCACTTCGCTTATGGTTTTTTGCTGTCACTACCGGTACTGGAAGCGATGCGACTGGCGTCGCGACCTTCGCCAAGTTTAGGTTATCGTTACCCGGCAGCGATTACCGTGATGGTCGTGATGAGCACGTCGATGGTTTACGAACTCATCGAGTGGGGCGCGATGGTTGTATTCGGCGGTGATCGGGGTTTGGCCTTTCTCGGTGCCCAGGGAGATGTCTGGGATGCGCACAAAGACATGTTTCTCGCAAGCTCCGGCAGCTTGCTGAGCGTCACTCTTTTGGCATCTTCAGGTTATCTCAACTCGAGCCAGATAGAGGAGGCAGCCATGCACATAAGCAGCCGCGACAATTGAGCGTGTGACACGCTAGCTGCGCTCACCACGATTGCGCCGCAGTAGTTCGAAAAACTGGCGCCGGGTTTGCGGTCCATAGGTTGCGAAATGCGGATTGCGGTTGTTGCGATAATTATCCTTTCTGGCATGCAGCGCATCGCCCTTGTTGAGTCGCTGAACTTCCGCTGTGCTGATTTTGTAGGGTACGGTTGCGTTGAGGCCAAAAATATTTGCCCGAAGCTCCGCGGTGATCGCCGGGTAGCCGTGCGCTTCACGTAACTCGGACGAAATCTGGAAGACGCGAAATGCCTGAATCTGATCCTGCGGCGAGCCATACCAGATCGAATCGGTGCCCCAGAGGACGTTTTCTTCACCGCAGTATTTTAATAGCTTACCGAGAACGTGGGCTGCATGATCCGGCTCACGCATGAGGAAACGCCACGTGCTGCCGAGTTCGGCGTAGACGTTGCTGTTTGGCGCCACACCATTGTCGAGCAGTGACTTGATCAACGTATCAACGCCGTCCCGATTGGCTGTTGCGTCGTAGGCAGCTTCGGGCTTTCCGGCGACATAGCCTGAGTGATAGACGACGAACGACATGTCCGGGTACTGCCTCGCAACGACGCCGATATCCGGGCACTGACTGTGCTCGTAGGAATCACGACCCAGGGGCAGGCCTTTGTGAACACAGATGACCTTCACTCCGAGTTGCCGCGCCTTTTCTATGAACTCGAGACCGACATCGTCGCTGAGATAGTAGCCTTGGCCGTTCGGTCCGAACTGGGTGTAGGTCTTCCAGGCGGAGATTCCCCAGGTAGCTGCCAGTTGCTCCATCCGTTCGAGATCGTGGGGCTGATTGGGGTTGATTCGGCCGTGCAGCAACAAACGTTTACTGCCTTGGAGTTCATCGACGATCTGCCGCGTCGCTGCCGCGGCTTCGATTGTGACGGGTTCGGCATCAGCCGTTGACGGCACGAAAGACAACACCATGAGATCGGTATCGGAGTCGAGGAAAACGTCTTTGATGAACTCCTGTGGTCCCAGACAATCGAGGTAGGACATCGGATCGCCTTCATAGTAGAGATCACAGTCTGCCTTGGGCATCCCGGAGAATGGCTTGGCGAATTCCGGGATCTGCTTGAGCCAGGAGCCACGCGGGTCGACGTAGTGACCCTGGACGTCGAAGATGAACTCGTCGCCATCGAGTTTGGCCGCGGCGAGGTCGGCCTCGAATGCCGCGGCAGGCGGCAGCGCGAAGTAGCTGCCGGTCTTGCCTGCAGCGGCATTCACCTGATTCATTGCCAGCAGCGTCGTCGCCGCGCCGCAACTGGAAATGAGAAAACCTCGGCGATTTTGCGCCGTTCTCCGCGCGTTCTGCGACGCCTGAATCAGCGCACGATGGTTAGCCTCGTGGTTGGCACGGCTCAGTGGGATTGGTTTGAACTCGCCATTTGAGGTCGAGTCGATCTTGATCGGCAGGCGCAGTCCATCAGGGTCGTTTTGGGTATCGCCAGACATAGCTTAAGTTCTCGTCAGTACTGGTTCGTTGTTTCAATCCATGCGGTTGAGAATATCCTGCCAGTGCTGGTGCCAACAGCAGTTGTGGTCGACACGGGTAAGAGTGATGAATTCTGCATCCGGTACGTGAGCGATGAATTGTGCTCGAGTGTCAGGCGGCACCGTCGAATCGAGCGCGCCGATATAGTGGACCTGTTGCAGATCCGCCCGCCAGTTGCTGATGTCAGCCGGGTTGATGGAGCCGGTGAGCGGTAAAACCCCGTGGTGCCTGGTCCAGGCGTCTGTATCGAGATTCGCGGCAAGTGTGATGACAGTCGTCACACTGGCCAGGCGCTGCGCTACCAGAAGTGCCAGCACGCCACCGCCACTGAAACCGATGAGCGTTGCGCTGTGAGCATCAGTTGCTGCGATCAGCTTGCTGGTCGCAGCGGCCATACTTGCGACGACGGTTTCAGAATATCGGTCGTGGGTCCATAAATTCGAGCTGCAGTTTTCTGCCGGTTCGATGAGGTGGTAACACGGCCGACCAAGGTAGACGGCTGGTTGCTGGTCCATCTGCAGCAGGCGCAACACGACGGGTTTTCGGGCAGTCGGATCACGGGCAACATAGATGTTGTCTATCCAGGGTGTGCCGTCTCCGCCGAAGTATATGTGCAGCGAACTGCCCGCCTGCATGGCATTGCGATAGGCCTGCAGGCGCAAGCCGTTACCTTGTAGAACTTCAGGCTCGAGGTCTGCTGCAAGCGCGGTTGCGTGAAACCGAGCGCTGGGGGTGCTTGTGCAGCCCAAACTCAAGAGCAGCACAAGCGCTATTGCTGATACTGTTACAGGAACTGCAATGCCGCAAAGAGCAAAGCGAGGGTAACCGCGGTTGCGATCCCAACGATCAGCCAGGTATTGTTTTTCGCCGCTCCAGCGCCGGATTTTGCTGCCTTCTTGCGCTTGGCAGGAGCTGCCGGCAGAGCGATCGTACATTCGACAGGACCGAATTTGATCGTGTCTCCACTGGACAGGAAGCTCACGGTGCTCTTGTGTCCGTTCACGAAAGTTCCGTTGGCCGACATCTGATCGATTATCCGCCAGCGGCCGTTTTCGCAGCTGAGCTTTGCATGGATCGCCGAGATACCGGCATCGGAGAGTTGCAGATTGCAGTTTTCGGTCCCTACGCTCCACTCGCCGTCTTCGCCTGCGCCGAGCGTCAGCGAAATTCCTGCGCTCGCACCTGAGGTGACAATCAGCTGCGGTTCGCTGACATCGACCGATGCAGCAGCGCTGGCACTGGCCATTGCCCGCATCTCTTCGGCCGTCAGCATTCGAGTACCCTGTTCGGTCTGAAATTCGGGATCGGCCCAACTGCGAGGGACCTGTGATGCAGGTGGCGTCTGCGGCTCGGCCGCAGCAGGCTCAGGAACGGGTTCCGGTGCTGGTGGTTCGGGCTCGGGTTCCGGTGCTGGTGGTTCGGGCTCGGGTTCCGGTGCTGGTG
>CBDUDJ010000142.1:0-6136 GCA_965365885.1 uncultured Gammaproteobacteria bacterium | reverse complement strand
AATCAGACAGTCAACGGCCGCCTCGCTAAAGTGCGCGGCATGCGATTCAATTTCGGCGAGCGTACATTCGCCATTGAATGTGCCGACCGCGACTTCGATGCCTGCACCCTCGAGACTGTTGATGAGCGTTGCGCCATCTGCTGCCAGGCCCCGCCTCGAGGCGAGTACGCCCGAATGCTGCGAGTTCAGCAACGCCATGTAGCGGCCTGTTTCCTCGAGCACGCCCTGGCCCTGGATATAACGTTGCGGAGAAATGAATACTCTGGGGACGCTGGGCACGTTGCTGCCTACGGGCGCGTACACTGACTGGGGATCGAATGGCGGTGGTTGAGACATGGCAGGTCCTCCTCAGGTTAGCGATGGTAACGGAAAACGAAATCTCTCATGCACATCTCAGCCAGACGGGCGGTGAATCTCAGACGACTTCCGTCAATCCTTCGCAACTGCTGCGCTGATGCTATCGATGAGCTCCTGGTCCAGATGGCCGTCGGCAATGAGCCCCTTGCTGTGTTGAAAACGACCGAGAGCACTGCGCGTCGCTGGGCCAATAATGCCGTCGGGATTACCCAGAGCAAATCCAAGCGCGTTGAGTTGACCCTGCAGGCGAACCACATCGGCACGCGCAAGCCGCACGCCATCATCAGGCAGCGGTCGAATCAGACGCCCGGAACCCGCAATGCGATCAGCCAGTCGACCGACCGCCAGGGCGTAATGTTCTGATCGGTTCCAGCCCATAATCACGTCGAAATTCCGATAGGTCAGAAAGGCCGGCCCCTGGTGGCCCGCAGGCAACAGTACCGCGGCAGGCAGATCCAGCGATGGCAGAGAATCACCAAGAGCATTCGTGACACCAATCTCGACCCACTGCGTGAGCGGACGCTTATTTTCGCGGCCGATGAGAGAAAAATCGAAGTTATCGGGCAATCGCACCTCGCGCCCCCAGCGCAGCGCAGGCAGCCAGCCCAACTGCTGGAGAAAATTGCCCGCGGATGCCATGGCGTCGGGCACACTTCCCCACAAATCCCGCCGGCCATCACCGTCTTCATCCACGGCGTACTTGAGAAAAGTCAACGGCATGAACTGGACGTGGCCGAGTGCACCCGCCCAGGAGCCGACCATTTGCTCGACGGCGATATCGCCGGAATCGAGAATCTGCAGTGCAGCCATGAGTTGACTGGTGAAGAACTGGCTGCGGCGTTTATCACAGGCAAGTGTCGCCAGAGAATCCGCGGCCGGCATGTTGCCGAAAAAGCTGCCGAAGTTGGTTTCCAGCCCCCAGAAGGCCACAAGGTAGTGCGCTGGTACGCCCGTGCGTCGCTGCACCCGGTCGAGCAACTCGCCGTGCTCTATGAGCAGTTCGCGGCCTTTCTCCACCCGGGCAGGCGTCACCCGGCGGGAGAAATAGTCGGCAAAAGTCTGGGTAAACTCAGGTTGCTGGCGATCGAGTTCGATCACGCGTTCTACAAATTGAACCTCCGCAAGCACCTGATTGACAGTACGCTCCGAGATTCCGGCACTGCGGGCCTGCTGCTGCAGGTCCGTGCGACACGCGGCGAATTCAGATTGACTGGCGATGGCCGGCGAACTGACAAGCGCGGCGACTACAGCAATTCCTGTCGCTATAAATGTAGAAATCATAGTGCCTATCGTTAGCCTTTGGTTATTGTGAGCCTTCGCCAACGGCGACGAGCATGATGGGTGCCATCTCGGCAAGGTATGCCTCATCGACCGCAGCCAGGCCGTTAACCCGCATGATCGTGTGCAGGGTTTCGACATAGGCATCCCCGCGCTCCGAGTAGCTCGTGAGCGTGCGAGCCAGTTCCCAACCGGTCGGTCGCTCATCGCGTAGACGCATCTCGCGGCGACGTGCGCGCAGCTCTCTATAGGCCCTGTGAGAATTGAGGTTCAGCATATACGCACGGATCGAGTCGAGCGGCGTTTCAAACCTGGCGATACTGTAGTTGCCCTTGCCTTCGCGGCGCTCCAGCGGCGCAATTCCCTCATCAAAGGTCCATTGACCGAACAACGCATTGCCGAGATCGGCAAAACGCGAGGTGCCCCAGCCACTTTCCTCGGCAGACTGCGCCAGCACCAGGGAAGGCGGAATGATATCGACGCGCACCAGCAGTTCATCCAGCGCAGCTTGTGTCAGGGGCACGGCGGCTGGCACGCGGTAGGTCTGCGCCAGCGCTGCAAGCCAAGCAGCATCCTCCGGGGCCATGCGATCGCGTTCAACCAGCATACCGAGCAGGCGCTCGCGATCGATTTCGATGAGTTCGTTGATTTTCAAGACACCCGGACTCATCAGGCGGAAGAACAGCGCTTTCTTAGCGGCTACGGAAACTTCGGCTGCCGTCGTGCTGCGCCAGCGCGACGGAATGTTGGTCATATACAGCCTCGGGACCTCGCGAGCCCCCTCAGCCCAGGCTTCCGGGGTGTAGTTGAGCTCGGCAAACAATTCGTGAATTTCGGTATACGAATGAAATTCGATCGTTATCTCGGGTGGTGCTGCCGCCTCGGGTGGGGGCGGCCGTTCACCGCAGCCGCTTGCCACGAGTAACCACACAAGATGCAGCCCGATCCAGTTGCTCTTGAGCATGACTCATCCCGGATTCAAGTTTTTCATTATGGAAAGGAAGTTCTGCAAATTTCAAGTGTCACATCGCCGGTGAGCAGCCAGACGATAGACACATTCACTGATCCGTAAAACCTGGGGTTGACCCGCTCGACCCACACCGCGATGCTCCGGGCATGAGCGGAGCGAACCCAAATCTGCAGAAGATGTTTGCCGTTGTCGTGCTGCTGGTGTTGTTTGCCCTGTTCATCACGATGATTTCGGGTTTCCTGAGCGCTCTGGTGTTTGCGGCATCGAGCGCCCTGATTTTCTACCCGTTGCAGAAACGACTTGAACAGCGGTTGTCGCCCAATCTAGCTGCCGTGATCAATCTTTTGCTCCTCCTGGCCGTCATTATCATTCCCGCAACGCTCCTGTTTGGTCTGGCGGCGTCACAGGCACTTTCGGTGGCTGACCAGGCGTCCACCTGGATCGGCGACCGGCTCAACTCTGATGCGCCGTTTGCCGGGATTCAGTTTCCATCGTGGTTGCCGTTTTCGGGAGAGCTCGACGACATCAAACAGGAGATCACCGGCAAAGCCGGACAGCTCGCTGGCGCGGCAGGGAGATTTCTCGTCGCAACAATGCGCCAATTGACCCAGGCGACCGCGCTGTTCCTGCTGAACTTGTTCATTGCGGCTTATTTCTTCTACTACTGCCTGGTGGACGGTGAAGGTTTGGTCGACTCGTTCGTCGGCAACCTACCCCTGGATCAGGAAGGTCGTGACGACCTGGTGAACGTCTCCGCTACGGTGACTCGGTCGGTGTTGAAGAGCATGGTAGTCATCGGCGTCGTGCAGGGGTTCCTCAGTGGTCTGGCGTTCTGGGTAGTCGGCATAAACGGCTTCGTCTTCTGGGGAGTCATAATGGGTCTCCTGTCCGTGATTCCTTTCATCGGCCCAATCATCATCTGGTTGCCAGTGGCGGCGTTTATGGTGGTATCGGGCGAGTACTGGCAGGCCGGATATCTGGCTGCGTGGTTCTGGATCGTCGTCGCGAGCGTCGATAACGTGCTGCGGCCGAGGTTGGTGGGCTCCGATACGCAGATGCCCGACGTGCTGGTGCTACTCACCACTATTGGCGGGCTTTTCATGTTTGGTGCGATTGGGCTGATCGTCGGCCCCTTGATCGGCGCCCTGTTGATGGGTGCCTGGGCCGTTTACTGCAGGGAATTTGCCGAAGAGCTCGCACCCAGCACAGCGTCGCTCCCTGCAACGAATCAATCGGCACAAGGCGAATGACCGCTACCCAACCTCACCAGTAACGCTTAACCAATTCCCGCAAACAACGATGGAGTCATCGCATGAGTGATGACATGGCGCGTAAACGAATCGTGTGCGACCTGCCCGGGATGCGGGAAGTCACAGTGCAGCGGGATCTCGTTTACGGAAACTCCGCCGCTGGCAACCCGCTGGCAATGGACATCTACCGTCCGGCCGCGGCAAGCGGCGGATCCGGTTTACCCGTGGTCGTCTTTGTCGCCGGTTACCCAGACCCCGGGTTCAGCGAAGTTGTCGGCTGCAGATTCAAGGAAATGGGTGCCTATGTCTCGTGGAGCGAATTGATCGCGGCGTCCGGGATGATTGCTGTCACCTACACGAACGAACAGCCCGCGGAAGATCTCTCGATGCTGCTGCAACACCTCGTAAAACAAGCCGGGACACTTGATATCGATGCTGGCCGGATTGGACTCTGGGCCTGTTCAGGCAACGTTCCGACAGCACTCGCTGAATTGATCAATGTCGAATCGGCAGCTGAAGAACACGCGACTACCAGTGCGATCGCATGTGCGGCCCTTTGTTATGGATACATGTTGGATCTTGACGACGATACCGCGGTCAAAGACGCAGCCGAAACTTTCGGATTCGAAACACCCAACGCACAGCTGACCGCAGCCGATCTCAACCTCTCAACACCGCTGTTCGTCGTGCAGGCAGGTAAAGATCAGATGCCCGGAATCAATCACTCGATCAATCGATTCTGCGACGCGCTGACAGCTACTGGTAACGCCGATCTGACGCTGCTGAAGCTGCCCGATGCGGTGCACGCGTTCGATCTGGAGCAGGACACGGAAACGTCCCGCCAGGCTATTTCAGAGATAGTGGAATTCCTCAAAGCCCGCCTGAGCGTCTAGCCACCCGCCGAGATCCGCAACGCGTCTTATTTCGCCCAGCCAGTTTCGTAGTCAGCGCTGATCCCCGGACCCTTCACGCGCAGGTGGTGAATCTTCCACGCCCCGTCAGCCTTCACATAATCTTCCTGGTAGCGAGTGGATTGCCATTTAGCCTGATTGTTCTTGCGAAACGTGAACGGCCCGAAGAAGTACCACGTGCCTTGCGCCCGATCGCCGTCGACTTCGATGATCGGATTCATCACCATGTGCTGCGAGAAACTCATCATCTTCTGAAAACCCATGAAGAGTTCGCGAATGGCTGCATGGCCTTCCGCTTTGCCGATGCCCCGGCCTTCCCAGATCCCATCGACTGAGAACACATCCGTGATTCGGTCCGGGTTGTGGTCGTCATCACAGATCTCACAGTAGCGGGCCTTGAGCTGCTTGATCGCTTCGATATCTTCAAGCCGCGTGAGTCGAGCTGCCAGTTCTTCGAGTTCCATAACGCTACCTTCCTTTCTGTCGGCTACAGTGTCGGCTACAGTTTCCGCAACACCGATTCTTCACCCGTGCTGCCCTTTGTTATACCGGCGTATCTTGCCGTGCGCGCAGAAGAGCGCGGGAACGTCTTCGAGATTCCCGGACCCGCCGCCGTCAACCCACCGTCGACAATCAGCTCTTCGCCCGTGACGAACACAGAATCGTCGCTGGCGAAGAACAGCGCCGCCCCGGCAATGTACTCACCACGACCGAAATCCGGCCAGGGCTGGGCTTTAGCAAACGCGGCCCGCGTTCTTTCCGGATCGCCACCGTCGGCAAGCGGAGTAGAGATGTAGCCGGGGCAGATCGAGTTCACGCGGATCTGATCCGGTGCCAACTCGACGGCGGCTGACCGGGTCAGGTTGATAACTGCCGCCTTTGCCGCTGAGTAAACCAGCGGGCCGGCATCGCCGCTTATGCCGGCAATGGACGCCGTGTTGATTATGGAACCACCCTCGCCCTGTTCGCGCAGTATGCGCGCAGCATGCTTGATGCCGAGAAAGACGCCTTTCGCGAGCACGTCAAAGGTGTAGTCCCAATCTTCTACCGAGGTTTCCGTCAGAGGACCGATCGCGCCACCAACACCGGCGTTGTTGAACACTACGTCAAGGCGTCCAAAGGAATCGACGGCACTGCGGAGCATTCCGATGACATCATCTTCGCGCGCGACGTCAGTACGAACGAACGACACTGCATCGCCAAACCCGGCTGTAGCCGCTTGTGCAACGGCCGCCTCACCGGTAACCGCGTTGTAGTCGGCGACGACCACCCGCGCGCCTTCCGCCAGAAAGCGCATGACCGTAGCCAACCCCATGCCGCTGGCGCCACCGGTGATGACAGCCACTTTGCCCTGCAATCGCATCAATCCT
>CBDUDJ010000141.1:0-6155 GCA_965365885.1 uncultured Gammaproteobacteria bacterium | reverse complement strand
TACGGCTCTGTACCCAAGAGAGGCTGGCGTCCGGTACCACGCCAGCCGTTGCGGAAAGCCAGCATCTGGTTTCTGACGTACCAGCCTGCCATGCCATTGAGGCGTGGGGCATCGACCTGCAGGTTGCCGCGCAGTTCAACACCGTGACAGGTGGTGCAGTAGATCAGAGGCTTCGGCACACGCGTGTATTGTTCGACCGCAAGAGCGCCTGCTGCGTTGCCGAGACCCAGCAGAGCACTGCAGAGAACTAACAACATACGTGTGACTCGTTGTTCTTTCATCGGCACCTCAACTCTGTGCCAGCTCGCCAGCGACGTGTGCCTGCAGATGATTGAGTGCGTTGTGCGCTGAAGAGAATGCGCCCTCCTGCCAGCCCGGGTGATAACTGATCTGGTCTCCCATCATGTAATGGCGACCCGCGACGGGCGTCTGCAGCAGTTTGAAATAGCGCTGGCGTGAATCCGGCGTCCACTTCGCTGTGCAGCCCATGATGTGGTTCATGCGATGCCAGGCGACGCTGACGTATTTTTCGGCGTACTTGCGGTAGTCGGGATGTAACTTTTCGCCTTGCACAATGGCCGCTTCGAAGCGTTCTGCGGGATTCATGCGGGCGAAGTATTCGGCGTTGTTGCCATCGAATGTGTAGGCGCCGAGCATCACCCCTTTTGACTTATGTATACCGTGCGGCGGATACCACAGCTGCTCGATGTTCTGATCGGTCCACGAAATGCCGCCGTAAATGTCTTCACGCTCCCAGAAACGCTCACGCATCTGAATTCCGATCTTGAACATCTTGCCGCGGCCGATGGCGCTCAACGCTTCGATGTATTCCCGCGGGAAATTGTTGTCGATTCCGGTGAGGAGATGTTTGGGAATGCAGTTCAGGCAGTAGTCAGCGTTGATCTGTTTGTTTTTACCTTTGTGCTGGTAGACGACTGCCACGCCGTTTTCCTGAATTTGAATAGATTTCACCTGTGCGTGGGTCAGCATGTTAGATCTGATGTTTCGAACGAATCCCTTGACGATGCCATCCATGCCACCGACGGCTTGCATCAACGGCGCTGCCTGATCTTCAGCTTCGCCAAAATGCATGCGAAAGCGCCAGAAGTCGGACTTCAGGAGTTCGGAAAAATTCAGTGATTCGTGCGTGGTACCGGGTTCCAGCATGCCGGCTGTGGGTGCAGTGATGCCAGGTTGTCGGTAGCCGCCGCGATTGGAACCGGAGTAGAGCGCATTTGTATCGAGATCACCGTAGCTCCTGATGAACTGGAGGACTCTCTCGACGTCTTCGGCCGACATCTGCGCATCAAATTCTTCTGCCCTGATGGATTTCGAAGACAGCTCAGCAATGAAACCGCGGGCATCTGCTACGTACTGGCGAAAACGCACCGGTTTGCCGCCGAAGGTTTTACTGTCGTGCACCCAGCCGTTGTAGTTGATGTTGACGAATGTCTCGAGCGGCACCTGCAACTCGCGGCAGTAGTGCAGGAGGTAGTGGTGGTGGGCGGGAATTCGCGCGGGCCCTGCGTTGAAGTAGAGGTGCGGCTCGTCGTCGAAATCGCAACGCTGCGGGTTGCCCATCTCATCGACCAGATCGCCGCTTCTGATGGTCAGATTGCGGCCGCCGATCCGATGCGATGCTTCCAGGATCGTGCACTGGTAACCGGCCTTCTCGAGCTCAAAAGCGCTCATGAGGCTGGACAGTCCGCCACCGAGCAGCACGACGCTGCGTTTGGCACTGCCGAGCGGGGCAACCGGAACAACGGCGCTGCGTGCCACGCCAGGCATCAAACCCAGTGCCAGTGCCATCTGATAAACGGCGGCGGAGCCACCGGCGGCACCTATTTTGTCTAAGAACGCTCGTCGCGACAGCGTCATTGCTTTCTCTGGCGCAAACCGGGCATTAAGCCTTGAAATTCAGCGGCCTTCAATATGAGCGCGCGTCCGGGTCAGACAAACCGCGCATGATGGAATACAGGGAGGTTCTCAAGCAGCCGGTTGCGAGCGGCGTTTGCCCAGCCACAGTGTGACGGCATAGAAAACCGCACCGCTGAGCACGATGGCGAGCCCCGTCCAGCCTTCCTCCGGCCGCTCGAGCAGGATGTACGTCAGCGTCCAGCCGGTGAAACCCAGGAAGATGAGCGGCGGCAGCGGATAGAAGGAAACTCTATAGGGCCTGGGAAGATTCGGCCGGGTGTGGCGCAGAATGAAGACGCCGAGTACCGTAAAGAAAGTGTTGAGGCCCAGTGTGAAACCTGCGAACACGAGTATCGATTCGAACGACGCCGACCAGATGAAGAGCAATGCGATCACTGACTGCAGACAGATGGCAAGATCGGGGACAGTGTATTTATTGGTTCTGGCCAGCCAGGAAAACGCTGGAAAATCCTGCCCGATGACGTGGAGAACGCGAGGCCCTGCCAGCACCATGGCGCTCACCGTGGAGATCAGCAACGCAGCGAGCACGACGCCCATCAGGGCAGCACCGAAATCGCCGAATATGTATTGTGCCGACACGTAGCCGATCTCGAGTTTACCCGCAAGCGCCGTCATGGGCGCGACATAGAGAAACGTGAAGTTCAACAGTACGTAGAGGACAAGCACGATCAGCGTGCCATAGATCAGCACACTCGCGAGTGTCTGCTGTGGCCGTTCGAGCTCACTGGTCAGGTAGGTAGCCGCGTTCCAGCCGGAGTAAGCGTAGTTGACGTAAATCAGCGAGATCGCAAACGCGCCGCTGAACAGTAATTCTTCATCGCCGCTAGCCGGCAGAAACGACACATCCTGCGGTTCATCAACCAGCACCCATGCGAGGACGCAGAAGCCCAGAATCAGCAGTATTTTCAGCGCAGTGAAGGCACGCTGCAGGCCACCACTGTTGCGTCGCGTGCTGGCGTGAACGGCCGTCAGGGCGATCAGCAGAATGCTCGCCAGCCAGGGTGGCGAGAGTGCCGGAAAAACGGAACTGAGGTAAGTGCCGAACGTGATGGCTGCCAGAGCGGTAGGGGCGGCAAAGCCGATCGTTGCGGAGACCCAGCCCGATACGAAACCCGCACCCGGATGATAGATTTCCGTGAGGAAGTTGTACTCGCCGCCCGATCGCGGCAGTGCCGCACCCAGTTCAGCGTACGTCAGAGCTCCGCACAGTGCGGTCAAGCCACCGACTACCCAGAGCATGATGAGAACGAAGGGAGATTGGATATCGAGCAGCTGAAAGCCGAGGCTCGTGAACACGCCGGTGCCGACCATATTGGCGATCACCACGGCGATGGCCGTGCGTGGACTGAAGGATTCCTGCTTCACCGGGTGCGAACTTACAACCGCTTGATTTGGCTAGCGTCGGTCAAGCCTGAATACCTGGCCGCGAACGACCCAGCTGTCACCTTTGTCGAGGTCGTCGTATTTGCGGACATACTCGGCAACCACGCGTTCACGTTCGGCAGATTGCGTTACGGCATAAGCTTCGAGCTCGTAAATGTCCCTTTTAATACGGGCCCGGATATCGCGATTTTGCGCCAGGTGCTCGGTCCAGTTGGTGTCATCTTCGCCAGTGGCGATGTAGAGATCGGGGCCGATAGCCGCCATCCAGATGTTCACCGAGTAGGGCTCGTCTGGTCGAGTCTCGATCTGAATCACCTGGACGTCGCGCACGGCGCTCCAGTCACTTGGGACGTCTGTCACCACGCCGGAGAGTTCGTCGCCTGAGACAACGATGAATGGTTCCGCACAACCCATCAACGCAAGACTGAATGCGCCCAGTAACAGCATGCGCGTCATATCTTGCGCGCCCCCTGACTCTGCAATCCGTTAAGCACATTAGCGCCATTACCGATCCCAGTGCAAATGCGGATTTAGCGTAGTTTGGCAGCGTCCTGGGAGTGCTCGAAGATTCTGTAGTGGATGACGCTCGCACCTTGTGTCGGATTGAGTTCGACAGACACCTTTAGAGAACCATCTTCGCGAAGCTCAAAAGTCTTGCTGACTTTGCGCGAAGTCGTTTCATAGCGGGAGGTGAGTCTGGATTTGTTCCAGCGCGTGCGCCGTCCCTGGTTGTTGCCGGGTTTCATCGTCTCTTCGCCGACGCCGGAATAGTTGAAATGCACAGAGTCTGCGCTCATCTGGATGCTCATCGTTGTGCAACGCAGAACGTCCGGATCCCGACTCGAGCCGGTTGCTGGCCGTGTCGATGAGCCCGGTAGTGGGACGGGCAGGCCGCCCACCGAAACGGACGGCCGGCCGAATCCGTCAAACCAACCGCCTTTTTTATCACTCCTGCCCAGTTCAGCAGTCAGCTCGTTATTCAGCAGCCAGCTGCCAAGCAGCCATTGCGGTTCTTTGGCAGCGATGGCATGCGCAGCACTCGTGATGCAGATGACCGTGAGACTGCCGAGCAGAATCGCACGAACCGCAGTTGCCGAGATCATGGGACGTTGTTGACAGCTTGCAATCATTCAGGGGTTTGACCGCAGGCGCAGCCGTTGGTGCCGTACACATAGCTCAACCAGGCCACTTTGCATGGTGGCTTCGCGCACTTAAGGGTATGCTCTCGATCCGCTGAAATCGTGCGAGGAGCGCGGCTGGATGGCTACGCGAGAGTTTGATGTCATAGTTTGGGGCGCATCGGGTTTCACCGGTGAATTGGTTGCCGAATATCTGCTTGAGCAATACGGGGTCGGCGCCAGTCTGAAATGGGCGCTGGCTGGTCGCAACATGCCCAAGCTCGAACGCATCCGCAGCGATCTCGCGGCAGGTTCGGATGTCGCCAACCTGCCGATCCTCATCGCCGACAGCAACGATCTGGAATCGCTCGAACAACTCGCCAAGCGCACCCGGGTGATCTGCTCGACCGTGGGTCCTTATGCGCTGTACGGCAGCAAGCTGGTTGCCGCCTGTGCCGCTGCGGGTACGCACTACTGCGATCTAACGGGCGAAGTACACTGGATGCGGCAGATGATCGATGCGCATCATGCGACCGCGATTGCGACTGGTGCGAAGATCGTCCACTCGTGCGGCTTTGATTCCATCCCTTCCGATCTCGGCGTTTACTGGCTGCAAACTGCGATGCAGCAGCGCCACGGATTACCCTGTGCTGCGATCAAATACCGGACCGAGTCTTTCAAGGGTTCCTTCAGCGGGGGTACCGTCGCCAGCATGATGAACATGATGGAACTCGCCGAGCAGGACACCGCCGTCATGACGATCGTCAATGATCCGTACTCCCTGAACCCTGCAGGAGGTTCTCGCGGGTTGGATGGACCGGAGAAAACTCATCCCGAATATGATGCGGATTTTGCCTGCTGGACGACGCCATTTGTGATGGCCGCGATCAACACCAAGGTCGTGCGCCGCAGCAATGCGCTGCTGGACTTCGTGTATGGCGCTGAATTCCGCTATGACGAGGCTACGCTGATATCTTTTGGTCGGCTCGGCTTCCCCATCGCTGCCCTGGCGGCGGGGGCAGCTGTCGCGTTCAACAGCGCAACGCGGGTCAAGAGGTTACGGGATCTGCTGGCGCACGTTTTGCCCGAACCCGGTGAAGGGCCCGATCGTGAGAGCCGCGAAAGTGGCTACTTCAAGATTCAATTACTCGGTACTCATCCGGTTGATGCGGCAAAAAACCTGCGCGTGCGCATCCACGGGGACCGTGACCCGGGGTATGGCTCAACCGCAAAAATGCTCGGCGAAAGTGCTGTCTGCCTGGCACATGATGAGTTGCCGGATCGCGGCGGTGTGCTGACGCCTGCGGTTGCCATGGGGCAACTGCTGTTGGATCGTCTGCACGAAAATGCGGGTGTCACCTTCACCGAGTTGCACAGCGAATCGAGCAGCGCGCCGTCCACCTAGCGATTCAGCCCAAGGTGATGTGCGCGTGATATGGCAGGTGGTAGAGGTGGCGGCGGATCCGTTCAGACCTTGCTCTATACAGAATGTAGATCATCGACTAAATGAGGTTGAAGGACCCGCCGTCAGACCTATGATAGTCCGTCTTCGGTGGGCTGAGAAATCACCAATTTGCATAACCCGTTTCCGCGAAAGAGTTGCTTGGTATATAGGTGGTCAACCAGCGAAATTCTGGCGCGCAGTCTCCCTGAGATTCACTGCGTTCGTGAGCCTGATTCTGCTCAGCGGCGGGACGTTCGCAGCTGCCGACGGCA
>CBDUDJ010000140.1:0-6159 GCA_965365885.1 uncultured Gammaproteobacteria bacterium | reverse complement strand
CCCTGATAAAACACAGGGATCCCGTCATCCCCAGGGCTGGAGTACGCTCGGTGATGTCGGCTACCTCGATGAAGAAGGTTATCTGTACCTCACTGATCGTAAGCACTTCATGATCATTTCCGGTGGCGTCAATATTTATCCGCAGGAGGCGGAGAACGCCTTGATTACGCATGACAGCGTCATCGATGTAGCAGTTTTCGGAGTACCAAACGAGGAGTTCGGCGAAGAAGTGAAAGCCGTAGTACAACCGCGCGACATGGCCGATGCCACGCCGGAGTTGTCGATTGAACTGATGGACTACTGCCGATCGCAGTTGTCACACATCAAGTGTCCGCGATCGATAGATTTTCGCGAAGAGCTGCCGCGTCATCCCACAGGCAAGCTTTACAAGAGGTTGTTGAAAGACGAGTACTGGCAGAAAGCTTGATTGCTATGCGCTTGTGCCATACGAATTCGCGCATGCGAACACCTAAGCTACTGGTTCTGCAGCAGGTTGGCCGGCGAATACTGATCGGTCAGCACGCGAGCGGATTCGTCCCAATTTCTCTTTTTGCTGAACCGACGCGGAAAGTCGACGATCCGTAGATCGTAGGGCTGTAGTGCCGCAGCGAGCTGGCGTGCCGTCGCGGCGAATTCCATACCATCAGGCAGCGGTTCGTTGCGCGCGATAATGATTCGGTTCGCCGAGTCGTTGGTTGTAACGTTGTAGAACTCGCCGAAGACTGCCCTGTACGTTTCCGACTCGTGATCATAGAGCTTGCTGATTGAGAACGTGTTTGCGACAAGGACGCCGCCGGGACGCAGCAGCTGACGCGATTCATCCACGTACTCCCGGGTCATCAGATGCTCGGGTATGTAGTCCCCGTTGAATGCATCGAGCATGATCAGGTCGTAAGTTGCGCCTTTGCCAAGTGCTCTTTTTGTGAAGACGCGGGCGTCCTGTAAAAAGACTTCGACACCATCGCCCGCGGTGAAGTTGAAATAGGTTTCAGCAACGTTTTTGACGGCAGGGTCGATCTCGACTACGTCGATTCTGGCAGTCGGATAAAGTTCGTGCAGTGTGGTCGGCAACGTACCTCCGCCCAGACCGATAATCAGGATGTCCTGCGGATCAGGTTGCAGAAGCAGGCTCGAGAGCATCATCTTGGCGTAGCCGAATACCAGTTTCTTTGGATTCTTCTGATCCACACACGATTGGTTTCGCTGGTCTGATCGCACGGAAAACTGCAGGCACAACCTCGAACCGCGCTGGTCTACCAGGATGGTGCTGTAGAGGGAACGTTCCCGGTGGATGACTTTCGCCTGGCTAATCGAGCTGAAAATCGAAACACAGATGAGCACCACACAGGTGATTGCGATGAAGCGTTGCATCACTCAATGTCCCCGAGCTTGCTGGCAAGTACCGAAACTACAGCCATGACCAGCAGCGCGGCGGTAAGTAGCGTCAAAATCGTGTTTATCTCGAACCACAGAACAAAGTAGAAAGACGTCACCAGCGTGCCTATAGCGCTGCCCATTGTCGAAACGAAATAGAGCTTACCGGCAACCTGACCGGATTCGTGAGTTGATTCGACGAGCAGGCGCACGGAATAGGGCGAAATCATGCCGAGAATGATTGTTGGCGCGATGAACAGAATGCTCGATGCGACGAGTGATCCGTAGCGTGGGTCTTCGATCATCTGAAAGACCCAGACCATCAACGCTTCGCTGAAATACACCAGCGGGTAGAGAAAAACTGCGGCCAGCAGGAATATGGTGCCAAAGCGTTTCAGCGATGGCTCCCTGAGCGACATCCGGCCGCCGAACAGGTAGCCCAGTGCCAGTGACAGCATGAAGACAGTGATGATGCTGCCCCACACATAGATGCTGCTGCCGAAATACGGGGCGAGGACCCGGCCGCCGAGCAGTTCGAGTGACATAATGACGAAGCCGCCGACGAAGGCGAGCAGATATATGGTTTGCCTCATGAAAACTTATAGGGAGCCTGTGTTTGGCCGGCAGCGGGCGGCCGGGCGACGCGGGGCAGTTTACAAACAGGTATATGCTTTTAACAACATATGAGTTGTGCCTTTTAGACACCTTCGGTCTAATTGCGCTCCATAGAACAGCCAAATGACCTTGAATAACTTCGAACTACGCAACTTCTAACTCAACTTAGAAAAACGGGACGACAATGGACGCGGCGAGCGGTCTGAGCCATTTACAGCAGCTGGAGGCTGAAAGCATACACATCATGCGCGAGGTGATGGCCGAGAGCGACAAGCCGGTCATGCTCTACTCCATAGGCAAAGATTCCTCCGTGATGCTGCATCTGGCGCTGAAAGCGTTTTATCCTTCGAAACCGCCTTTTCCGCTGCTGCACGTGGACACGACCTGGAAATTTCGCGAGATGATCGAATTCCGCGATAAGCGAGCCGCAGAACTCGGGCTGGATCTGATCGTCCACATCAACGCCGAAGGGGTTGCCCAGGGCGTCGGTCCGTTTTCCCACGGCTCCGCCGTACATACCGACGTGATGAAGACCCAGGCTCTCAAACAGGCACTCGATAAGTATGGTTTCGATGCAGCGTTCGGCGGCGCCCGTCGGGATGAGGAAAAATCCCGGGCAAAAGAACGGATTTTTTCGTTTCGCAGCGCCCAGCATCGGTGGGATCCGAAGAATCAGCGGCCGGAACTGTGGCACTTGTACAACGGCCGGGTACGCCAGGGTGAGAGTATTCGAGTGTTCCCGTTGTCGAACTGGACTGAGCTTGATATCTGGCAGTACATCTACCAGGAGGCGATTCCGATCGTGCCGCTCTATTTCGCTGAAAAGCGCCCTGTTGTGGAACGCGATGGCATGAAGATTCTCGTCGATGACGATCGCATTGCCTTGCAGACTGGTGAATCGCCTCGCGAGGAGCTGGTCCGTTTCCGCACTCTTGGCTGCTATCCGCTCACCGGTGCGATGGCGAGTACGGCTGCGGATCTGCCTTCGATCATCGAAGAGATGCTCGTGACCCGGACTTCAGAACGGCAGGGTCGGGCGATCGACCACGACGAGTCTTCGTCCATGGAAAAGAAGAAGCAGGAAGGCTATTTCTAATGGCAGATTCTGCAACTGACACCGAAAAGTATCTGCAGGCGCAGTCCGCGAAGTCGACTCTGAGGTTCCTGACCTGCGGCAGCGTGGATGACGGCAAGAGCACGCTTATCGGCCGACTGCTGTACGACTCGAAGCTGATTTTCGAAGATCAACTTGCGGCACTCGAAGCCGACAGCAAACGGCTGGGTACCCAGGGTGAGGAGATAGATTTTGCACTCCTGGTCGATGGTCTCGCCGCCGAGCGGGAGCAGGGCATTACCATTGACGTTGCGTATCGATTTTTCGCAACGGACCAACGCAAGTTCGTCGTCGCGGACACGCCTGGTCACGAGCAGTACACGCGCAACATGGCAACAGGTGCATCAAATGCCGACCTTGCAGTAATCCTGGTCGATGCGCGCAAAGGAGTGTTGACCCAGACGAGGCGTCACAGTTACATCGTTTCACTCTTCGGCATCAAAGAAGTGGTGCTGGCCGTCAACAAAATGGATCTGGTCGATTACGACGAGGCAGTTTTCCGCGCGGTCGTCGAAGACTACCGGAAGTTTGCCGCGGCTCTCGACGGATTTGAAATTACTGCGATTCCGTTGTCAGCACTTGCGGGTGACAATGTCATGCAGGCGAGTCAGGCGATGCCCTGGTATGAGGGTGTGACGCTGCTGGAACATCTCGAGACGGTGCAGGTGACGGAAGGCCTGGCAGAACAGCCGTTTCGTCTGCCGGTGCAGTGGGTGAATCGACCTGATCTGGATTTCCGCGGTTTCAGTGGCACGATCGCAAGCGGTACGGTGAGCCCCGGAGACGACGTGCTGATACTGCCAACCGGTACGAGCTCGAAAGTCAGCCGAATCGTGACCTTTGACGGCGACCTCCCCAGTGCCGGGCCCAGACAGGCGGTCACGCTGGTGCTCGAAGACGAAGTCGATGTCAGCCGCGGGGATGTCATCGGTAGTGCAAGTGAGCCAAGCCAGACTTCCGACCAAATGGGTGTTCATCTGTTGTGGATGCAGGAAGATGCGCTCTTTCCCGGCCGTCAGTACTATCTGAAAACAGGCACCCGCACGGTCCCATGCGTGGTGACCGACCTGAAACACAAGATCAATGTCAACACGCTCGAAACCCAACCCGCGCGCAAACTGGAGCTCAATGAAATCGGCGTCGGCAATCTGAGTCTCAGCGAGCGAATTGCATTTGATACTTATGAGCGTAATCGGGAAATCGGCAGCTTCATTCTCATCGATCGCCAGTCCTTCGCCACCGTTGGCGTGGGCCTGTTTGATTTTTCGTTGCGCCGGGCTGAAAACGTTGTCTGGCAGACGCTGAGTGTCGATAAGGTTCATCGCGCGAACATCAAACATCAGCAGCCGTGCGTTATCTGGCTGACCGGGTTGTCAGGATCCGGTAAATCGACCATTGCGAACCTGCTCGAAAGTGCTCTGCATGATCTGAACCGGCACACCTATGTGCTGGATGGCGACAACGTCCGTCACGGTCTGAACCGGGATCTTGGCTTCACCGAAGTAGACAGAGTCGAAAATATCCGTCGCGTCGGTGAAACGGCGAAACTGATGGTCGATGCCGGGCTGATAACGATCGTCTCATTCATCTCGCCGTTTCGCAGCGAGCGGCAGATGGTGCGTGAACTGCTCGATGAAGGTGAGTTCATCGAAGTGTTCGTCGACACACCCCTGGAGGTCTGCGAGCAGCGCGATACCAAAGGACTGTATAAAAAAGCCCGGGCGGGAGAAATCGAAAATTTCACCGGCATCGACTCCGAGTACCAGCGACCGGAAAACTCCGAACTCGTCCTTCACACGGAAGATGAAACGCCGGAAGATTCGGCTGCAGCACTTCTCCAGTTTCTCGCCGAGCTGGGCGTCGTCCAGGCCTGATTAACTCAACCGGTAACTCCTTTGCACATCGGCGTAACCATCAGAAACATGGGTCCTCAGTCATCGCGGGAATTGCTCACGCAGTGCGCATTGGACGCTCAGGCTGCAGGGCTCGAGTCCCTATGGATCACCGACCACATTGCCATTCCACCTGATGACTCAGAAGGCAGCGAAGGCCGCTATCTCGATCCGCTGATCACCCTGGCCTACATTGCAGGTGTGGCCTGCGACATCAAACTCGGCGTTGGGGTTTTGATTTTGCCCTATCGCGCGGCGCTGCCAACGGTCAAACAGATAGCGACACTGCAGGAACTCAGCGCTAACCGGTTGCTCCTGGGCGTCGGCATCGGTTGGATGGATGCGGAATTCAGAGCGCTCGGCGTAGACCGGCAGCGGCGTGGAGCGATCAGTGATGAAACGCTCGACTTCTTGCGAACCTGTTTCGAAAATGATGTCGTGGAAGCTAACGATCAGCCATTCCTGTTTCGACCACGACCTGAAAAACCACCCGTTTATGTGGGCGGTGGGGCACCTCACGCGCTCAGGCGCGCGGCCCGGTTGGCGGATGGCTGGATGCCCATGGGCCTTGCACCGGAAGCTCTGGCGCGACACATGTCGACCTATCGCGAGTTCTGTGAGGCCGAAGGACGCAAGCAGGGCCTGGTTACGCTGATGCGCCCTCTGCCGCTGGCAGATGAATCGCAGTGCCGAACGCTCATTGGCGAATACGCTGATCTGGGCCTGGAACGACTGGTCTGTGGTGTACGCTACGACGCTTCCGAACAATTCCGCGATCAATTGGCGGTACTGTCAGAGCTGATTTGAGTACTAGCAGGGTGTCGATTGCTTAGTCCGTTTGAAACTATCGCCTCGCTGGTGCAGAGGCTGAATCCGGAAATGATCGCGGCGCGTGGTGCGCGCCTGCAGAATTGCGGTCAGGGCGCCTGGATGGCCGATCGGGTCGTACGCCTGGCCGGTAGTGTTTTGCTGCCAGTGCGTATGATGCTTTTAGAGAACGAATCTGGTTCTCTCACCTGTTACTCGCCGGTTGAATTGGACAGTGCGACATTGGAAGCCGTGGCCGGACTTGGCAGCGTGCAGCAGCTGGTGGTCGCCAACAGATTTCATATGTCGTTCGTGGCTGAGGCGGTGGAGTGTTTTCCAACAGCAGAACTGTATGTT
>CBDUDJ010000139.1:0-6174 GCA_965365885.1 uncultured Gammaproteobacteria bacterium | reverse complement strand
GTTTGTCGCAAGGGTCAGCGCGCCGACCCGCCGGAAGCCGGTAGGCTCGCCGCTGGCTTCCAGGGACTCATAAAGCTCTGCGGAATATTTCGCGAGTCGTGTGAGATTGGGTGTTGCACGCAGTTCCGCCACGAGACCCGCAGCATGCCAGGTTGTGCCACAGGTCAGCTGACCACGTTCGATCAGGCACGCGTCCGTATAACCCGTTTCTGCGAGGTGGTAGGCGATGGCCGCACCGACGATGCCGCCGCCGATGATCACAGTGTCAATTTTTGCAGGAACGCTCACGGTTGCAATTCAGCTCGTGGGAAACAGCGAGTGCACATCCTGTTCCGTGAGACCGAAATCCGCCAGCGCGTATTTGTGTCGATGCACCTGTCTATGCTGCGAGCGAAACTCATGCAGCCTTTCAGCGGAAACCCTCTGCTTGCCGGTGTTGAGCTTTTTCAGCAGCTCGTTGACAACCCGCTCGGGATCGTCGGCGAGATTCGGATAGTCGACATCGATGAAACGCCTGGCAATTTCGTCGTGTGAGTTACGGAATTTGTTGAGGCGGCCGATTGCCCTCGCCCAACCCTCGCAGGCTTCCCGGCCGATCACCTGCGCATCGACGTTGCGGGAAAAAATACGGCACAGCGTAACGGAAAGACTGGAGATGGAGGCGATCACCTGTGTGGGATCGCGATGCGTCTGAACGACTGTCGCGTCAGGGTAAGTTTCGAACAACTGCTCGATGTGAAAGCTGTGGCTCGGTGCTTTCAGCAGCCAGCGAGTGTCAGCGCTCGTCGACTGCATAATCTGCAGGAATCGCTGGTGGTATTTCATTGCCGTTGCACCACCGGAGCGTTCCAGCCAATCGGCGTACTCGGGAAGATAGGCGGCGTGGGTAAATTGTTGACTGGCGAAGGCCTGTGCGGTGATGCAGACGCACTCCTGCGGAGCAGCGGCGGCCAGCGGGTGGATGTCCTTGAAACTTGGCGCGATTGTGTTGATCAGGGCAAAACGTAGTCGCGTCTGGTTGATCCGCCACCACTGGCTGAACCGTGAGCCTTCCAGCGGGCAAGGAAACATGGTCTCCCAGGCAAGCGGAGCTCGCAGGCCACTGGCCTGAGTCAGCGTCTCGTGCAAAAACGTGCTGCCACTTCTCGGCAGGCCGACGATGAAGATGGGCTCAACGACGGGTTCAGTCTGCACTGCGGGATTTGTGTGCCACAGCTCATCGAGCTGCAAGCGTGCGCGCATCAGATACAGCAGCTGAGCCCGAACCAGCACGGCACCCGGTAGATGCAACCGGGCTTCATTGAGATATGACCGCACCAGACGCTCGAGTGCGTCCTGGACATCAGGTTCGGGTTGTCGGCTTAGCTTTGTCTGGCGTTGCGCAGTCCTCACCACGGATGCCGGATTCAGCAGCTTTTCGATGCGGTTCAATGGTGTAACTGGGTTGCGGTGAAGTGGCAATGTTAGCAGAGCTGGCGGGCTGCGTTACGCGCGGGGATATGTGAAGTGTTACACCTTCTATGGCGCTTTTGAGGGTAAAATCCCAGAAGACTTGCATTACCAGCGTGAAACTCATATATAGCCTCTAAGGTTGCTTGATTAAAGGTAGTTAAAGACATGATTGATAGACAAACGGAATCAGTAAGAACGGCTGCAGGCCCGGCGGTCGGCGCTGTTGAAATTAACTCGGTCCTGCGCAACACCTATCTGCTGCTGGGCATGACGCTTGCGTTCAGCGCGGCGATGGCGTGGTTTGCGATGGCCATAAATGCGCCCTACATGGGTCTGTGGACTCTGCTGGGCTGGTTCGGATTGCTCTTTGCGATCCACAAAACGGCTAACAGTACCTGGGGCCTGTTCTGGGTTTTTGCGTTTACGGGTTTTCTGGGTTTTACCATTGGGCCGGTGGTGAGCTTCTATCTGCAAGCGCCCAACGGCGCTGAGGTTGTCACGCTCGCGCTCGGCTCAACCGCTACGGCGTTTATCGGGCTGTCTGTCTTCGCGGTGGTTACCCGCAAAGATTTCAGTTTCCTGACCGGCTTCCTCACCGTCGGGATACTGATAGTGTTCGCCGTGGTGATACTGAGTTGGTTCCTCGACCTGAGTGCCTTCATGGGGGCCATCGGTGGCGCCGTCGTGCTGCTGATGAGCGCGCTGATTCTCTGGCAGACCAGCGCAATCATTCACGGTGGTGAAACCAACTACATCCTCGCGACCACAACCCTGTACATGTCGATTTACAACATGTTCAGCTGGCTTCTCCTGCTCATAGGCATGGGTGACGATTGACGTAAGGTACTGAGACTGTCTTAAAACGGCCCGTATTCCGGGCCGTTTTTACGTCTGGCGCGTGGTCATTTGCCTGCGAGGGTCTGATAGACCTTTGACAGCGCTTGCGGCAGGTCTTCAATTTCCTCGATCACCAGATAACGCGACTCCGGACACATTCGCTTGAGATAGTCGTGGCCGGATTTGTCCACCGTTACGCAAAAGGACTCTACGCCTTTAACCTGAGCTTCCTGCAGTGCTTTGGCCGTGTCCTGCACTCCGTACTCGTGATCGCCTCTGGTCGGGCCGTAGTCACAATCCTGCGGGAAACCATCGCTCAGAATGATCAGAAGCTTCAGTGCGTTGCCTGAGGCCAGCAGCTTGTTGGTAGCGTGGCGTATCGCAGGCCCCATCCGCGTGCTGCGTTTTGGACTCATGCCGGCGATGGCATCGAGAGTTGCTTGTGTGAACGATTGATCCGGTTCCTTCGCGACAAAGAACTCCACGCAATCTCGACCGTAGCCGGAGAATCCGTAAATCCCATAACTGTCGCCAAGCTGTTCGAGTACCGTCGACATCACCAGCATGGATTCCCGTTGAACGTCGATGATTCTTCGTCGCTCTGGTTCGGAGGAGACGTCGTGTACCAGGTTATGGACATCATCGTCATACGGATCTCGCAGATTTACTGCGCCATCCTGCTGCGGCTCGACGGGCGGAGTTGAATCCGGTGGTTCTATGGGGTCATCGGTCGATGCCGAAAGGTCGACGAGAAAAACTGCACAGACGTCACGCTGAATCCGTTCTTTCCTGCTGTAGACACGATCGTCAGGGCTCTGGCCGGCTCGCGCGTCCTGTCGTGCTTCGATCAGGGCGTTGAAATCGAGCTCATCGCCATCGACCACGCGTGACACTCTGCGGTAGCCCAGTGGTTTGATCTGTTCGAGTTGTTGCATCACGCCGGGCGCGAGCGCTTCGATCACACGCTGATACTCGTGGTGCGAAACCTGCGCGGCCGCCGGTAATTTTTCTTCGTAAAGTCGGCACCAGCGGCGCAGATAACGACGCTGCGTGTAGTCCCACTCGTCGTAACGGTAACTGCGTGCGAGAGGCCGGACGGCACCGAGCGCATCGCGAATCGCGGATCGTTCCATGTCGAGTCGGCGAGCGAGATTGTCGCGTTCATTTTGCAGTGCTTTGATGTCGACGTCCGGTGGCCGTAATTCGCCACTCTGAAGATTCTCGGTGTTGCCTGCGGTCACGTCGCTGCCCTCGAGCATTTCCACCGTGAGCGTTGTGTTCAACTCCTTGAGTTCTTCCTCCCAGTCTTCGAGTCGTGCTTCGCGTTGCAGCCAGCTGCCGGTCTCTTCGCTGTCGGTGTCTGCATCTGTGTCGAAGGTCACCAGGGGCATTGCAGGTTGCTGCATCCAATGATCGTAGATGCGCAATGCAACGCTCGCGGCGTCGTAGACGGTTGCTGTCGATTGCGCGACCGCGTCGAGTTCGCTTTTCGCGTAATCGAAAAACTCAGATGCGGTGGTGCTGTCGGTTAGCAAGCCGTCAGCATAGAAATCGAGTGCTTCGAGAAGCTGTGGAAGCGTCTCCAGCATGGGCGATTGCAGATTCGAGCGTTGGTGCTTCTGGTAGGCCTCCACATGGCGCCTGATACCTGGATAGCGGGCGAGGATGCAAGCAGCGACCCGCGCGCGTTCGCAGCTGCTGAAGAGACGCTGCAGAACGCGCGGATGTTCGACATGCCGATAGAAGAACTCGAAATCGCTCTCTCTGAGCGTCGTGGCCGGTGCCTCTAAGCGTGCGAGTTCTGGAATGACGTCTTTCGCGGCGCGCACGGTAAAGTCGAACGTGCCGAACTCCTGCTGTCCGAGTTGTTGCAGGACCAGCACTCGATAGGCTGCGCTGTCTGAATAGTCGAGCGTCTCTGGCACGAAAATAGTGTCGCGGCTGAGCGCTGCTACTTCGGGATTCAGGTTAAGTCGGCGGCTGGAAAATTCGCTGGTTGCTTTTATGTGGTAGTAGCGCCCCGCTATGCCTTCTGCAAACAGTGTGAGCGGCGATTCCACATCGGAGAGTTCAATCATGGCTATGCTGCGTCAGGGTAGAACGACGTCCACGATGTCGGCGATTGCCTGTTGCACGGTGAGGTCATCGGAGACCGCGCTGACGATCGCGATATCTGCCGCCCGGCGTGCGGCAATGCCCTGATTCACGAGGTTCGCGGTGTAGATCAGCAGCCGCGTGCTTACACCCTCTTCGAACCCATGCTCGCGCAGATTCCTGACCTTTGCGCCGATCAGCGCCAGGCGACTGGCGAGTTCCATTTCGGCTTCGGCTTCGACCGCGATGATGGTTGCTTCTCGCTCTTCATCGGGATAGTCGAACGTCAAACTGACGAATCGCTGTCGCGTGCTCGGCTTTAAGTCTTTCAACACGCTCTGGTAGCCGGGGTTGTAGGAGATCACGAGCAGAAAATCGGGGTGGGCGGGCAACAGCTCGCCGGTCTTGTCGATCGGCAGCAAGCGTCGATGGTCGGTTAGTGAGTGAATCAAGACAGTGGTGTCTTTGCGCGCTTCGACGATTTCATCGAGGTAGCAGATCGCACCGGAACGCACAGCGCGAGTGAGGGGACCATCGCGCCAGACCGTTTCGTCGCCCTGCAACAGAAAGCGACCCACCATGTCGGTGGCCGTGAGATCTTCATGGCAGGAAATGGTGATGAGTGGGACATCGAGCTCAGCTGCGAGTGCTCGTTCCTCGCGGTAGAGGCGCCAGACCATATGTTCCACGAAGCGGGTTTTGCCGCAGCCGGTGGGACCTTTGAGCAGCACGGGCAGCCTTGCCTGATAAGCGGCGCGAAATAGCTCGACCTCGTCTCCCAGCGGCAGGTAATACGGCTCGCTGTTCAGTGTGGCCAGATTGACTGCTTCGCTCATCGATTCATGCTCATGCCGGGGTAAAGATCTCGTTGCCTTTGCGATACGTGAAAAAGTTTACGGCCGGATTGCGGTTGACGAGCGGCCGGTGATACATCGGGTGGCTCAGCGAGCGAACCTCGTGCTCGAGCTCTGTCAGAATTTCCCCGTTGTCCGGATCGACGATGGCCTGAAAGCGGTACTGGTGTTGGTCGGACTCCTCCGTGATCAACTCGAGCTCCTTGAGGTATCTGTGCGGTGCGGAGAAATCGGCGATGTAGACGGCAAGATGGTGGCCGTCATAGTCGGCGATCGGCTCGTCAGTCTCGGAGAAGATCAATTCCTGGTTGTAGCCCATTTTTACCCGGCAGACCCCGTCAGCCGCAGTCGCTGCGCAGCCGAGTACCTGGTTGTAAAACCGGGCGATGCCCGGCGTGGTGTCCGGCGGCACCTGCATGTCCACATAGGGCATGCCGAGATCCATTTGCGGAAATATCCCTGGTGCATAGGCGCGGATGGTGTTGCCCCAGGGGCAGGTCAGTTCGATGTGGTCGTCTTTTTCGTCCCACGCGAATGCCGTATCGGCCATTGGCTTCGCGATGAAACCCAAACGTTTTTTGAGGTCTTCGAGGTCCGGCACGACAACGCCGATGTGTCCGCGAAAACACTGTGCCTGGGATTTCGGCAGATGAAACTGTTGCTCGCCGAGATTGACCCACATGTTGAACGTGCCGAAATCGATGTAGGGATCGCGGGTGAACCCCAGGCCAGTGACATAAAAAAGCGCGGCGACTCCCTGATCGGGTACCGTGAGATTGACGTGTTCCAGCATCAGTACATTGCCGACGTCTTCTGCGCTGCGGTCGAAATCGCTCATGAGATCCCCCTGAATCGTCCGTGCAGTATACCCAATCCGATATCGGGCTATAGTAGATCGATGGCGGATGACACAGACGAACTGCTGGAAGCGACAACC
>CBDUDJ010000138.1:0-6185 GCA_965365885.1 uncultured Gammaproteobacteria bacterium | reverse complement strand
AAGGGATAGACATTGCAAGTGATAACAGAGCAATAGGAACAACATGAACTTACACGAATATCAGGCCAAAGGGCTTTTTGCCGATTTTGGTCTGCCTGTCTCCACGGGAATTGCGGTGGACACCGCAGACGAGGCAGTTGCTGCCGCTGAGACAATCGGCGGTGAGCGCTGGGTAGTGAAGGTGCAGGTCCACGCCGGTGGCCGTGGTAAAGCCGGTGGCGTCAAGTTGGTGGACTCTACGGCAGAAGTCCGCGAGTTTGCCGAGCAATGGATTGGTAAAAACCTGGTTACGATTCAGACCGATGAAAGTGGTCAACCGGTGAGCAAAATCTATGTCGAGAGTTGCACGGACATAGAGCGTGAACTCTATCTCGGCGCGGTCGTGGACAGGGCGAGCCGGCGGGTAGTCTTCATGGCATCCACAGAAGGTGGTGTGGAAATTGAACAGGTCGCGGAAGAAACGCCTGACAAAATTCTCCGCGCTGAAATTGATCCGTTTGTCGGAGCAATGCCTTATCAGGGTCGAGATCTCGCCTATCAACTGGGGCTATCCGGCAAACAGGTGCGCCAGTTTGCAGACCTTTTCATGGGGCTGGCGCGACTCTTCGAGGAACTGGATTGCGCGCTGCTCGAGATCAATCCGCTGGTTGTCACCGGCGCTGGCGACATTCTCTGTCTGGACGCCAAAATGAACATCGACGGCAATGCGCTGTATCGGCAAAAACGCATCAGCGAGATGCACGACCCGAGCCAGGAAGATGCAAGAGAAGCCGAAGCAGCGGCGCACAGTCTCAACTACGTTGCCCTGGATGGCAGCATTGGCTGCATGGTAAATGGCGCAGGTCTGGCGATGGGGACAATGGACCTGGTCAAGCTGCAGGGCGGTAATCCTGCCAACTTCCTCGATGTTGGCGGTGGTGCCACCAAAGAGGCCGTCGCCGAGGCTTTCAAGATCATCTTGTCGGAAGACAAAGTGAAAGCCGTGTTGATCAATATTTTTGGCGGCATCGTCAGTTGTGCAACGATTGCAGAAGGCATCATCGGCGCGGTGCAGGAAGTCGGTGTGCAGGTGCCGGTCGTCGTCCGTTTTGAAGGCAACAACGCAGAGCTTGGGCGTGAGACGCTCGCGGCGAGCGGTCTGAACATCATCGCCGCACGGAGTCTGACGGACGCAGCCGAAAAAGCGGTTGCGGCTGCAGGAGGCGGCGCATGAGCATTCTGGTCAACAAGGACACAAAAGTCCTCTGTCAGGGGTTCACCGGATCTCAAGGGACACTCCACAGCGGACAGGCGATTGCTTACGGCACAGCGATGGTCGGTGGGGTCACTCCGGGTAAAGGCGGGAGCGAGCACCTCGGATTGCCGGTGTTCGATACGATGCGTGAAGCAGTAGCAGCGACGGGCGCTACCGCATCGGTCATATACGTGCCCGCGCCATTTGCCAAAGATTCGATACTCGAGGCTGCCGCGGCCGGAATTGAACTCGTCGTGTGCATTACTGAGGGTATCCCGACGCTGGATATGCTCAACGTAAAAGCGCGACTCGACACCACCGAAGTGCGTCTGGTCGGGCCCAACTGTCCGGGTGTGATTACCCCGGGCGAATGCAAGATCGGCATCATGCCGGGCGAGATCCACCTGCCGGGAAAAGTCGGAATCGTGTCGCGATCAGGGACATTGACCTACGAGGCGGTCAAACAAACCACAGATCGCGGCTTCGGCCAGAGCAGTTGCGTGGGCATTGGTGGTGATCCGATCCCGGGCAGCCACTTCATCGATATTCTCACGCTGTTCGAGGCAGATTCCGCTACGGAAGCCATCGTCATGGTGGGTGAAATCGGTGGCTCGGCGGAAGAAGAAGCCGCCGAGTACATTCAGCACAATGTCTCCAAGCCGGTGGTTTCCTACATCGCGGGGGTGACCGCGCCTCCCGGCAAGCGAATGGGTCATGCCGGTGCGATCATTGCCGGCGGTAAAGGTACCGCGGCGGATAAATTCGCCGCCCTCGAGGCGGCAGGTGTCCGCACAGTACGCAGTCTTGCCGAAATCGGTACGGCGCTGGCCGAAGTAACCGGCTGGTCCTGACCTTGAAAAATCCCACGGCGAACCCATTTAACAGTGGTCCAACCACCAGTCACTGAAATACACCATGACGCAAGCTTCTACTTCAGAAACCTTCGGTTTTCAGACCGAGGCCAAGCAACTGCTGCAGTTGATGATCCATTCGCTGTATTCCAACAGAGAGATATTCGTACGCGAACTCATCTCCAATGCATCGGATGCTATCGATAAGCTGAGATTTCGAGCCATATCGGATCCTGAACTGCTGGGCGACAACGCAGAATATTCGATCAAGATCGAATTCGATGCCGAGCAGAAAACGCTGAGCGTGTCTGACAACGGTGTCGGAATGACTCGTGATGAAGTGATCGAACACCTTGGGACCATCGCCAAATCCGGAACCGCGGAATTTCTCAATCAGCTCACGGGTGACCAGCAGAGAGACGCAACGCTCATCGGTCAATTCGGTGTCGGGTTCTACAGTGTGTTCATCGTTGCCGATGAAGTCGAAGTGCTGACTCGTGGAGCAGGTGAAGACTCAGGCACCCGCTGGGTTTCTCAGGGCGAAGATGAATTCACCGTCGAAGAAGCCGCGGATTTAGCGCGTGGCACCACGGTGATCCTGCATCTGCGGGCAGATGCCCTGGAGTTCGCCGATGGCTTTCGTCTGCGCTCGATCGTGCGACGCTATTCCGATCACATCGGCGTCCCGGTTCAGATGTTCAAAGATCCAGCCCCGAAACTCGATGCCGCTGATGAGCCTGCAACCGATGATCCTGCGGAAGTTGCAGACGCAGTGGAACTCGAAACCGTAAATTCGGCGAAAGCGCTCTGGACACGTCCGCGCAGTGAAGTTACGGACGATGAATACAACGAGTTCTACAAACATGTCTCGCACGACTTTCAGGATCCGTTGACCTGGAGTCACAACAAGGTTGAAGGCAAGCTGGAATACACGAGCCTGCTTTATATCCCGCAATCTGCACCATTTGATCTGTGGAACAGAGAAGTTCCCCGGGGCCTGAAGCTCTATGTGTCCAGAGTGTTCATCATGGATGAGGCCGAACAGTTTCTGCCGTTGTATCTCAGGTTCGTCAAGGGTGTTGTTGATTCCAGCGATCTACCCCTCAACGTTTCCAGGGAACTTCTGCAGCAGGACGAGCGGGTCGTGAGCATCCGCAATGCGCTCACCAAGCGTGTGTTGAACATGCTCGACACGATGGCGAGTAAAGACAGCGAAAAATATCAGTCTTTCTGGAACGAGTTCGGCGAAGTTCTCAAGGAAGGTGCGGGGGAGGATTTCGCGAACCGTGAAGCACTGTGCAAACTGCTTCGCTTTGCATCTACCCACGATGATGACCCCGAAAAGCATGTCAGCCTCGACGCCTATATCGAGCGAATGGGCACCGAGCAGGACAAGATCTACTACATCGTTGCCGACTCCAGTGACAATGCGAAAAACAGCCCGCACCTTGAGGTGTTCAAGAAGCAGGGCGTAGAAGTGCTCATGCTGTTCGATCGGATCGACGAATGGTTGATGTCTTCCCTCCAGGAATATTCCGGGAAGACATTCCAGGATGTTATGCGAGGCGACCTCGCTCTACCGGGCGAGGCTAAGGATGACGCGAAGGAAGAAGACGCCGAATCCACAGAAACAACAGCCCTCACCGAACGTATCAAATCGGTGCTTGGTGATCGGGTTGAAGAGGTGCGTCCATCGCGACGTTTGACGGGCTCACCCGCCTGTCTCGTACTCGGAGATTTTGCCGTGGGTGCGCAAATGCGCCGGATCATGGAAGCTTCTGGTCAAGCGCTACCGGAGTCGAAACCCATCTTCGAATACAACGCAGACCATCCACTGCTGACCCGGCTCGACAGTGAAGCCGACGAGGATCGGTTCAGCGATCTGCTGCTGATTCTGTTCGATCAGGCGAGCCTCGCCGAAGGCAATGCGCTGCCGGATGCGGCGGCGTACGTTACCCGTCTGAATTCGCTGTTGCTGATGCTGTTGAATGACCAGGAACCGCTCGCGAAGTAATTCGGCGGCTTCTATGGCTCTTTAGACAGCGGCAGTTCTCGCAGACTCTGGCGAAGGTGTTTATCAGGTAGTATTTGCCTGTGGGAGATTGGGGCGAGGCTGAGACGTGCAACGCGATCGGATTATCAACGGGTTGATTGCCACTGTGCTGACAGCAGGTGTTGCGACAGCGGGTCAGGCGTGGCCGCAGTCTGATATCACGGGCAGTACCGATCCGCTGAATATCGCCAGATTTCCGCATGCGTGGATCGTCGAATATGACTCAGACGATGAATACCTGACACGTGAGTTCGCCTACGGTCGTGTTGACAAAACCCGCAGGGACATCCGCATAGAAAAAGATGTGCGCGCATCGGCAACGATCGAGCGGGCGACCTACCGGATACCCAGTGGAACACCTGTCGCTGAAGTCGTGGATCACTATTTAAAACTGCTTGGCGCTGGCGAACTGTTCAGCTGTTCTGGCCGCGATTGCGGACGCAGCAACGACTGGGCCAATCATATTTTCAAGAAAGCCATTTTGTACGGTCCGGACGGTAACCAGTTTTACCTGGCCGCCGAGTATGAGGAGCACCTTGTCGCGCTGTATGTTATCGAGCGTGGCAACAAAAGAGTCTATGCACATCTCGAAGCATTGGATCTTGAAACGAATGTTGCCGTTGCGTCTAACAGCGTTCTGATCGAAGATCTGGCAGGCGATGGCTTCAGTGTCATCGGTGGTTTGGATCCACTGGGAGATGGCAATCTGCCGGAAACTTCCCGCGCCACTCTCAGAGGACTTGCTGAGGAACTGAATATTTTTTCGGGCCAGACAGTTTATGTTGTGTGTCATCTGTACAGTTCGGCCGAGACAAGTGCGGTTATCGAGGCGTCGCGGCGTTGCAGCGAGCAGGCGGTTGCGGCCTTGACTCTCGATGGCGGGCCGCTGTTCGTGCCGTTTGCCGCTGGACCTCTCCTGCCGCGCGCAACCGGAGCACGATCGAGAATCGAGCTGGTGCTGCCACATCGATTGGATCACGATTGATGCGCCAGCTCACTGTGGAGTGCTAAGTTGCAGGTAGCCGAGCAGATCAAGCGAACCGCGCAGGCTCTTGAGGAAGGCTCGATCGTTTTTGCTCACGGCGCGGACAATGCCTGGGACGAGGCCGTCGCACTGGTCCTCGCGGTGACTGAATTGCCAGACGAAAAGGCGAGTCTGGCCGCAGAGTTGGCCGAGTCGGACCGACAACGTATCGTCAATCTGCTCAGGCGGCGGGTGGCCGAACGGATACCGCTGCCTTATCTGCTGGGTAAAGCCTTGTTCGCGGGGCTGGAGTTTTTCATCGAGCCTGGAGTGGTGATTCCGCGTTCGCCGATTGCCCAGCTGATTGAATCTGGTTTCAGCCCCTGGCTGGCAGATGAACCTGCGACAATTCTGGATCTGTGCTGTGGTTCGGGCTGCATTGGGATTGCCAGCGCGCTGGCCTTTCCCGCAAGCCAGCTGACGCTGGTGGATATCGATGCAACGGCAATCGCTCTCGCGCGACGTAACGTCGAGCGGCACGGTGTCGGGGAACGAACTCAGCTCGTACGTTCTGACGTGTTCGCCGATCTGCCGCCCGGACAATTCGATCTGATCGTGTGTAATCCACCGTACGTCGACGCTGTCGATATGCAAGCTCTGCCGCCGGAGCACCGGCACGAACCTGCGCATGGTCTGGATGGCGGCACCGATGGGCTCAGCTTCGTCCACCAACTGCTCGCCGCTTTGCCCGGCCGCTTGAACGTCGACGGCACGCTGGTGTGTGAGGTCGGCGCCAGTTCGGCTGCGCTGTTGCGCGAGTATTCACGGACCGGATTCATCTGGCCGGACCTGAGCGACGGTGGCAGTGGCGTTTTCGTTCTGCAGGGGAATGGCAGGCCGGTTCGCTACTAGCAGGTTGCGAACTTGCAGCTGGAAGTCCGCTTGCCTCTCGTTGGCGGGGTTCCCATACTGCCGATCCCAGCGGGTCCCTGAGTGGCGTAAACACAAGATCGGATGACTGGCGGATGACGGGTTGATAGAAGGCGGCGAGCGGCCAGGTCCCGATGACGATTCCGGAGTCGC
>CBDUDJ010000137.1:0-6222 GCA_965365885.1 uncultured Gammaproteobacteria bacterium | reverse complement strand
ATACCCGCAATCAGGTTCAGTAGCGTTGTCTTACCCGATCCACTCGGTCCGACGACCGCCACAGTTTCGCCGTCGGTTACCTGCAGGTGAGGAATGTCCAGGCAGAAATCACCTGCGCCGTACTGGAATCGCAGATCCTTGATTTCAATCATCGTTCAGTTCAATCATCGTTCAGTTCAATCATCGTTCAGTTCAAGCATGAACAGGTCATCACCGTATTAGGCATCATTGGATTTTTTGCCAGCAACCGCATTGCAGTCAAGCTCCGAATTTAGGAGACTCGATGCGACGCTGGTATTTGAATCGGTCCCAAGGAAACAATCGAACTTTGCCTCAGCGGAGCAACAGACAGGATGATTGAACTCTACACAGCAGGGTGGGGCGAAAATCACTACCACTTGATGGCGGGTAGCGAAACCACTGGGCATATGTCAATACAGCAATCGTGAACACCTCTTATCCCCATAGAATTCTGCCACCGAATCTCAGCGTTGCTGGCGCAACTCTCGTGTTGCTGCTCACCGGCTCACTCGTGCAGGCTGCAGAATCAAACGAGCCAGCCATCGAAGAACCGACCGAGTCGGTCGTTGAAAAACCGACCGAGTCAACCATTGAAGCGAGTGCGGCTGAATTGGTGGAGAAGGAGGTGCTCACGCAAAAGGAAGAGCAATCACTGGAAGTGGCTGTTCAAGAGGTCGCCAGTGCAGATGAAGACATCATGAGTATGGATGTAGGCGGATCCCTCATCGACGGTGCGAACGTCGCTAAGTTACTCTCGTTCGGTTTCGATGTGCGCACAAGCACCTCCTGGACCGACACGGAAGATCGGTTTGGAGAAACAGATCAGGACAACGAGGTCACCGCACGCGTGCGCCTCGAAGGTGATTGGAACCCCATCGAGTCCGTACGCCTGACAGCGCGCCTGGCAGGCATCTGCTCCTCGGAGTCGTGCGCTGTAGACACTTCCTTCGAATCCGGCGTGGAAGGTAACAGCATCCCAGCTGGCAAATTCACCGTTGATGAACTTTTTGTCCATTGGTTCAGAACAGAGCGTTTCGATCTGGCGCTGGGGCGATTGCAAACAAGATTCGTTACACGTGGGGGTGTATTTGCAAAGTCGCTGGATCGCAACAATTCCAATAACACAAACATCAACTGGACCGATGGCCTTCACAGTACGTTCAAAGCGCGCAATGGCTGGCTCAGTCACTTGATCGTCGAATACAACGATGAGAACCCCGGAAGTGTCCGTCGTGAGCCTCTGGACTTTTCCACTGGAAAATCCAATTTGACACATTTCTTCGCTCTTGAGAACACGCAACCCTGGGGCCGCGTCGTGCAGCGCGGACTGGACATCTCCTATCTGCCGGATTCCCTGCTGACGGACGGTAACCTTGCAGGCCGTCGGGACGACTACTGGGCAATCGTTGCGCGTGGAGCTATGAGGTTTCGGCGCGACAACGCACCTGGAGAGCGTCGCTTGCGCGTGGCTGGTGAGATTGGTTATGCGCCCAACACGCCGACTCGTGTTGCAGTCAATACCGGTGCTTCAGGTGATACCGACGGTCTTGCGTGGAACGTCTCGGCAAGTCTGATGGAAATCGCTCCTCGGCACAGTATCGGGCTGCTTTATGGTAGAACGGGAGCGGGATGGTTGATCTCGCCGCAGTACCTGCCCAACGAAGAACAGATCGAACTGCGCTGGAGCTGGCGCCGCACGCAGAACCTGGTTATCGATGCCCGCGTGCGTGTGCAGGACGACCTGGATCCCCTGGGGACGGGAACCCAGGTTCGTAATCAAGTGGATGGGTTCATTCGTGCCACCTGGCGCTACAATGTCCTGACAAAGTAGTCTACGACTATTCCGTCGGCTTCCTAGCGCGGGCCAGGGCCCAGATTCATTCCAATCTGTAGCAGTACCGAGCTACGATCTTCGTATTTACCCGTCGCACTGCCGATACCGGCGATCGAATCCGTTGTAATCGGCGCATCGCCTATCTGTATGTAGCTCAACATCGCGAATAGAGATCTGGTTTCGGTCCACTGCCATTCAGCGCCCACGCCGAGGATCCACGCGTCGTCGAGACGCAGTGTCAACGTTCGCTTATCGTCGCTGACCATGTCGTCTATGTACATGGCCCCGATACCCAGGGATAGCCGGGCGCTCACGGGTCGTGTATAGCTTGCTGACAATGCCCAGATATCGTCGTAGTCGAGGTCACCCTCGTTGAGCTGATTGCCGTTGACGTAAATTTCCGAGAGCGTGAATCTGGAGAAGTCGATCCATGCCACATCGAAGGTAACCGCGCCTGCGTTGGCAAACTCGTGATACAGCCCTGCGTTCATCGACTGGGGCGAGCGACTGTCAATGTCGATTGAGGCTCCGAGCAACCCCGCTGCATCCAGTACGGTCTCGGTCGAAGGGCTGAGGTTCTTGAAATCAGCATCGCCGTCGAGCTCCGCATCGATCTCCGATTTGTACACCAGGCCGAATCGCGTGCGATTGGAGTACTCGTAGAGTGCGGACACCGAGAAGCCGACGGTGAAACCATCCGCGTCGATCTCAAGCTGCCCGTCGCCGAACCCCGGTTCGAGGTTCAATATCGCTTTGGTCTGTTCATAGCTCGTGTAGGTCACCGCTGCGCTGGCCGCTACCGACCATTGATCGTTGACCCGGTACGCGATGCTCGGAAAGGCACTGACATAAAGCAGCTCGTATTCCTGCATGAAGTAGCGGCCCACCCAGTCGTCACCAAAGTCTTCGGAGAAGCCGAATCCCAGTATGGTAAAACCGAAGTACCAGTCATCATTGAGCGGCAGAACCATGTTGCCGGAGGGGATGATGGTTTCCTCATCATCGTCAGATTCAATCGTGGGACCGTTAGCGCCCAGTTGACCTTTCCATGTGTTGTCAGAGAAAAATCCGCTCACCCCATAGCGGCTGTTGCGCGAGTCGAAGCGTGTCAATCCCGCGGGATTGTTACCGGCAGTCGCCGCGCTGTCGGCGGAGGCAGCTGATCCGGCTCCGGCCGGGTACGGTCGCGCATGACCGTACCCGGAACAGCCAATCAGGAACAATATCCATAGTACTCGAGGCATGCCGATTGCTTCTCCCAGCAGTATTCGTTGAATTCGAATTCTGTAAGATATAGTGGGTTTCGCAGCGTGTCGTGTCGAAAATGAACCGGATCGATCAGTCATGGCTGACGAAGTCGCAATTTGGGGTAGGTAGCAATGGGCCAGCAGGAATTGAATCAGGACGTTCTGGGATTCGAGTTTGAACCTCGAAGCATCTCCTGGAATGAGAAAGATACGATGCTGTATGCCCTGGGCGTCGGCAGCAAACCAGGCACGGAACTGGATTTTCTCTACGAAGGTCGAGGACCGAAGGTACTGCCGACTTACGCGGTGATACCCGGCATGCGCGCACTCGGTAACATTGGCAAGGTTGTTAAGCTGGATGTTGCACGCCTACTCCACGGCGAGCAGGGAGTGCAGATCCATCGACCGCTGCCTGCAGCCGCGGAACTGACCATGACCAGTCGCATCTCCGAGGTGTGGGACAAAGGCAAGGCGGCGGTGATTGGCATCCAAGCCGATTTCGCAGATGCGCAAGGCGTGGTTTTCAGCACCTCATCGACGTTGTTTTTCATCGGTGGTGGTGGCTTCGGCGGCGAGCCGGGACCTTCGACCAGGGAAAAGAACCAACCCCCGGATCGGCCACCCGATCTGACGATCAGCTATACGACACAAGAGGAGCAGGGTGCACTTTACCGACTCAGCGGCGATCGGGTTGCCCTGCACATCGATCCAGAGTTTGCCCAGAAAGCCGGCTATGAAAAACCTTTCATGCATGGGTTGTGCACGTTTGGCTTCGTCGGTCGAGCAGTGCTGCAGGGTGTGTGCGGTTCGGACCCGGAACGATTCGTTTCCATGGAGGGGCGTTTTTCAGAACGGACGGAGTTTGGTGATGAGATCCAGACTCAGATGTGGCACACCGGTCCAGGTGAGGTCGTTCTCCGGGCAGTAGCGCAGGATGGGAAGGTGTTGTTGTCTCAGGCAGCGGCGCGCTTCACAGCCGAATGAGCCTCTTCAAAGAATTGTTTTGCGGTGCTCAGACATCCGACACCGAGTGGACTTTCGAGCTGACCGAAAACTTCAATGGTGCTTTCGGTGGTACGAACGGCGGTGTGCTTTCCGCCATCTCCGTCTTTGTTGCACGCGTCACGAGCGGGCGTCGTCCCGCGAGCGTTGATTCGCGATATCTCCGTGGTTTTCGGCCAGGCAGAGCGCGAGTGAGCATAAATACAGTCAGCCAGGGACGAACACTGTCTGCCATGCAGGTTGCCGTGGTCGATGATGATGACCGGTTATGTACCCAGTCGAGCGTGACGTTGGTTGAACCCGGTGCGCTCGTGGTCGAGTTGCATCAGACAAACTCAGACGCAGCCCCGCCCGGCCTGCTTGCCTGGGAGGATGGCAAGCCCTGGCAGCAGCCAAGAGCGCCGATGGTGATCCCACTCATCGACACGTTTACACCAACTGCGCTGGGTGGTGAAGACGGTGAGGCCATCTCCGGCAGTCGCGTGTTGTTCGATGATGCTGAATTGTGTGCAGAAGCTGCCTGTATCGCCGCGGATCTCTCCGTTGGACCGTCTGTTGCACTGGCGGTGAAGGGCGCCGCTGCAACCCCGAACCCGGACCTGTCGCTGCGCTTTTGTGGCTCATCAGCGCCGGGCGAACGACTGGTTGCTGCGTGTAAACTGGTGGCGATTGACGCTGGCCTCGCGGCGACTCGCATTGGGGTCTGGAACGCAAGCGAACTGGTTGCCATTGGCGTATCGACGACTACCTGTCTACCGCTGCAGTGACCAGCTTAAGGTGATAATCGAATGACTAGACTCGAAAATAATTCAACCAGAAACTCACTCCAACCCGTCGCACCTCCCTTTTCGGATGAAGTGGCCTCTATCCTGGACGGCTATCCCAAGCGGGATGGCTATATTCTGAAATTGTTCCGGGTGTTTGCTAACAGTGAGCGATTCCTGAAGAAAGGCACCGTCAATCTTCTGGATAGGGAAAGTCCGCTGCCGATGCGACAGCGAGAACTGGTGATTCTAAGAGTAACAGCCAACAACGACTGCGAATACGAATGGGGCGTTCATGTCGCCGCGTTTGGGGCTCATGTGGGATTTGCCGATGCCGAGTTTCGTGCCACCCGGCACAGTGACCATCGCGCTACCTGCTGGGACACACAAGAGTCTCTGCTCATTGAGGTGGTGGATGAATTATGTGCCAGTGGGACGCTCGCGGATCGTCTTCTGCAACAGTTTCAGGCAGCTTTCTCGAACGAGCAGCAGTTGGAAGTATTGGCGCTGTGTGGTAACTATCACACCATCAGTTTTGTCGCCAACGTATCACGCCTGCCCGGCGAAGATTTTGCGGCCCGGTTTCCCAAAACCGGAGATTAACGTCACTCTCTAAACCCTTGTAATTCGCGGCAACTGGCCGGGCACTGTGTCCTGGTTCACATCTAAATGGTGTCACTTCTCTTACTCTTCAACTGGGTTTGTGTGGGCTAAACATGCTCAAAGACACCGAAAATGGAATTCAGGCGTGGCTTGAGCTGCAGTGCCAGCTGATTGTCGGATTACGGCAAGCGGTTGTGCTGCTTGGCGACCCGCGTTGCGGGCCCGTTCTACCGGCGGCCAACTGGCCTGATGCGACAACCTCATCGCCTGGACTGTCGAATGCGGCTGCATCGGCGCTTCAGCAGCGACGTATTGTCGTGCGCGCGAAAGAATCGGCACCGGCCGCTGTTTGCCAGGAAGGCGACATCGCAGCAGTGCCAATTCTGCGGGACCAGGAGTTAGTTGGTGTAGTTGCCGCCGAATTCACGGGCGGCTTGCAGAGTCAACAACAAAAAACGGTGAAGATGCTCGCTCAAAATACTGTGTGGTTGGAACTTCTGATGCGCAGTAAAACGGCGGCGGATGATTCCCCCGCAAGAGCCGTTATCGACCTCGTCGCCGCGAGCATTGAGCACACTCATTTTGAAGCTGCCGCGAATTCCGCCGCTACGAAGTTGGCGACACAACTTGGTTGCGAGCGCGTGAGTCTCGGATTTGTTCGTGGCAACCGGATTGAAGTTCGGACGATGTCAGGCATAGCGACGCTGAATCCGAAGATGACGCACGTCGCCACGACGTCGGCCCAAAAGGC
>CBDUDJ010000136.1:0-6240 GCA_965365885.1 uncultured Gammaproteobacteria bacterium | reverse complement strand
TCTTCGCAAGCGATTCCGAGGTCGAAGGCATGGCGCATGCGCTCGAACATCCCGAGTGGCTGGAGGATGAGACCCTCACCGACCCGGCACAGCGCCTGCAGGTGGAAAATTTCGAGCGCACTGCGGCAATGGTCGAAGAAGTTATGCGCGGCTACACCACCGCTGAAATTATCGAACGCTTCCAGGAACACGAGGTACCGGTTGCCCCGGTACTGACCCGGGAAGAGGTTTTCGAGGATGCTCAGGTGACTCACAACGAAGCGGTGTACATTGAAAATCACCCGGTTTACGGGGATGTACGGCAACCGTCCCCCGGTGCCAGATTTTCCGTCACACCTTCCACCCGGGGCGCGCTGGCACCCCTGCTTGGAGAACATACCGACGCTGTACTTCGCGAGCTCGGCTACGCGGATGAGCACGCGGCTCAATTACGTAGCGAGGGTGTCGTGTTCTGAGCACGATCTGCGACGGCGGCAGGGGACTTTATGTCCGACGACCGCAGTGGCTACCCTTCCGCCGGCCATGCTAAACGCGTAGTGTATGCGGCTCGATTTTTCCAACACGATATACACGAGAAGGGAGATAACTCTGATGATTGGATACGTCACGATTGGCACCAAAGACATGGACCGGGCGGAGGCTTTCTATGGCGCGCTGCTCGCTGAAGTCGGTGCTACGCAACTCATGGATGTGGGCCGGATCAAGTTCTACGGCACCTCACCGGATGCAGCAATGCTCGCAATCTGTATTCCTTATGACGAACAGGAGCAAAGTTGTGGCAACGGCACTATGGTTGCCATTCCCGGCGGCGACCGCGCAGGCGTTGATAAGCTCTATGCGAAAGCCATTGAACTGGGTGCTACCGACGAAGGCGAGCCGGGTGAGCGGATGCCCGTTTTCTATGGCGCTTACGTGCGCGATCTCGACGGCAACAAGTTGTGCTTCTTCGAGATGAACCTGGGCTAAGACAACCTCAGGGGGCGGGCGGCTACTGGCCCGCCCGCTGGCGTTGCAGCATCAACTGTTGTTGCTGGAACTGCGCCATCACCTGATCGATCGTAAAGCTTGCCGGCCGCTGCCGCTGGGGAAATTCCTGGAACGATCCCAGGAACCGGGCGACATAAGGCATCGCCTCAGATAGTCGCGACGTCCGCAAATCCCACCACAGGTTGTAGGTATTCGAGTCGGTATCGGCGCGCTCGAACGGATCGCGGCGCAGATTGTAGAGCTTGGGAATGCGCAGTGTGACGAAAGGATCGCGCCAGACATCAAACCGGCGCGCGCGCTGCTCGGCGTAAACTGATTTCCAGTCGCCGACGCGCAGGCTCACCAGATTGCCATCATCGCTGAAATAGAAGAACTCCTTGCGTGGTCCTTCGCCTTCGGGCGATTGCAGAAAGGGTAGAAAATTGTAGCCGTCGAGGTGCACCTTGAAGCGCCGGTCGCCGGCCTGGTGCCCGTCGAGGAGTTTCTGCTTGATATCTGGTTCACCTGCGCCAGCCATCAGCGTTGGCACCCAATCCAGGTGCGACATGATTTCATTGGAGATGACGCCTTGTGGAATCCGTGCCGGCCAGCGGACCATTGCCGGTACCCGGAAGCCGCCTTCCCAGTTGGTATTCTTTTCACCGCGATACGGCGTGATCGCGGCGTCCGGCCATTGGTTGAAGTGCGGGCCGTTGTCGGTTGAGTAGACCACAATCGTATTGTCGGCTATGCCGAGCTCATCGAGCTTGTCGAGCAGTATCCCGATGTATTCATCGTGCTGAACCATGACGTCGTTGTAGAAGCCCTGACCGGATTTACCGAGCGCCTTCTCCTGTGGGTGCGTGTAGTAGTGCATGCCCGTGGTGTTGAACCAGGTGAAAAACGGCTTGTCTGCGGCGTGCGCTAATTCGATGAAATCCAACGCCGCAGCGAGAAACTCTTCATCAATGGTTTCCATGCGCTTCTTCGTCAGCGCACCGGAATCCTCGATCCTGCCGTCAGCGGATGAGTGGATCACACCGCGCGGACCCGACACGCGCGCAAACTCGGGATCGGCTGGGTAGTCGGGGTGTTCGGGCTGCTCCTCGGCATTGAGGTGGTAACGATTGCCGAAGAATTCATCGAAGCCATGATTGGTCGGGAGAAATTTATCCTGGTCGCCCAAATGATTTTTGCCGAACTGGCCGGAGGTATACCCCAGTGGGGCTAACAGCTCCGCCAGGGTCGGATCTTCCGGCTGCAGGCCAATATCTGCGCCGGGGGTGCCGACTTTGGTCAGACCTGTGCGAACGGGATGCTGGCCGGTGATAAATGCCGAACGGCCGGCGGTACAGCTCTGCTCGCCATAGTAGTCGGTGAAGATGATTCCCTCGCGGGCAATCCGGTCGATGTTGGGTGTCTGGTAGCCCATCGTGCCCATGTTGTAGCGGCTGATGTTCCAGATGCCGATATCATCGCCCCAGATGACGAGAATGTTCGGCCGCTCGGCTGCCAACGCCTCCGCCGTGAATACAGCGAAAGTAAGCCCGCTTGCGGCAATGCTGAGCCATAGCCCGGCAAGCCTGCGTTTACTAATAAGCATCCTGGTCATCTTCCGCCCCCGTACTCAGGTATATTAGGTTGCTGCCATTTTCGCCCCATGGGCGCATATTTCACAACGGGGAAAGCCATGTCCTGGTATGCCGCTGTAAATCTTGTGGTCTTTGCTGGATTGATCGTTTTCCTGCTGCGCCTGCGCGGCCCCAACTTTACCTTGTCGAAGCAGATTCTCGCGGGTCTCCTCGCCGGGGTAGCGTTCGGCCTTGCTCTACAGGTCGTCTATGCGGGCAATCCAGCAGCGATCGAGCAGACCCTCGAATGGACAAATGTCCTGGGCAGCAGCTATGTCAATCTGCTGCGGATGATCATCATGCCGCTGGTGCTGATCATGATGATTGCAGCGGTGGTGCGGATGGGGGAAGTCGCAGCCCTGGGCAAGATCGGCGGCATGGTTATCGGAATTCTGATCCTGACGACGATGATGGCGGCGCTGGTTGGTATCTTCGTGACCAACCTTTTCGGGCTCACGGCAGACGGTCTCACCGAAGGTGCTCGCGAGCTCGCTCGCGCAGATGTGCTGACTCAACGCTATGAGAATCTGGCGGAACTTGGCCTGGCCGACATGCTGGTGCGCTTCATTCCAGCCAATATATTTCTTGATCTGACTGGCGCTCGGCCTACCTCCATCATTGCCGTCGTGATTTTCGGCATCCTGTTCGGTATCGCGGCACTCGGTGTTTCGAAAGACAATCCCGAGCGCGGTAAATCTATCAGCGAGTTTGTGCAGACAGTGCGCTCGATCATCATGAAGCTCGTGCACATGGTGATGGCATTCACCCCTTACGGCATCCTTGCCCTGATCACCAAGGTGGTCGCCGGTTCCAACGGTTCGGACATCCTCAATCTGATCGCGTTTATCGGTGCTTCCTACGTCGCGATCGCGATCATGTTTGTCGTGCATGCGTTCCTGCTGAGTCTCAATGGGGTCAATCTGGTGGACTATTTCAGCAAAGTCTGGCCGGTACTCACGTTCGCTTTCACTTCCCGCAGTTCGGCAGCAACGATTCCGCTCAACGTCGAGACTCAAATTGAAGAGTTGAAAGTGCCGAGTTCGATTGCCAATCTGTCGGCCACGTTTGGCTCGACTATCGGCCAGAATGGCTGTGCGGGCATCTACCCGGCGATGTTGGCTGTGATGATCGCCCCCTCAATGGGGGTAGACCCCATGGACTTTTCGTTCATCGTCGGGCTGGTCGCCATCGTCGCAATCAGTTCCTTCGGCGTGGCAGGAGTTGGCGGAGGTGCGACGTTTGCCGCCCTCATCGTTCTGCCAGCGCTCGGTTTTCCTGTGACCGTGGCGGCACTGCTCATATCCATCGAGCCGCTGATCGACATGGCTCGGACCGCGTTGAACGTCAACGGCGCCATTACTGCCGGTGTCATCACTGGTCGCCTCCTCAAGGGCGTGGCAGATGATGCAGACAGTTCCGGCGCGCAGTTGGCCACTTAGCACTTCTTTTTGTTAAGGGGAGTTTTTTGTTATGGGGAGACTGATATGACGTTACCACTGCAGGACATCACCGTCATCGAGGTCGACAGTTACATGGCAGCGCCAAGCACCGGGGCGATTCTCGCCGATCTCGGGGCGCGGGTGATTAAAGTTGAGCCGCTGAGCGGTGATCCACTTCGTGGCATCGGTCGGCCGGCAAAGATCGAAGGAGATCTCAAAGGCTATGATTTCAGCTTCGATGTGGACAATCGCGGAAAGGAGTCGATTGCAATAGCGCTTGATAAACCCGCAGGAGCTGAGCTTGTGCACCGGCTTGTTAAAGACGCACAAGTGTTTATGTGCAACCTGCTGCCGCAACGCCAGAAGCGCTTCGGGCTCGATCCGGAAACGCTCATGGCGATCAATCCCGGACTCGTTCATGCGACGCTCACAGGCTATGGCACCAGCGGGCCGGATGCGCTTCGTCCAGGTTACGACGTGACGGCGTTCTTTGGTCGCTCAGGCATCTACGATGCGATGCGCGAAGGAGATGGTGGCGAAGTGCCGATGGCCCGACCCGCGCAAGGCGACCATACCGCGGGGCTGGCTCTGCTTGCGGCGATCCTGGCAGGGCTGCGGGTAGCAGAGCGAACGGGTGAAGGAGAGGTGGTTGAAACCTCGCTGTATGAATCTGCCATCTGGACACAAGCTACGGATTTTGCGGTGACGGCCGTCGACAAGGCACCAGTACGCCGCCGCTCTCGCCATGCCCAGCTGACCCCCGTAGCAAACCGCTATCCCTGCGGTGATGGCAAATGGGTTGTGCTCAATACGCTGCGGGCTGACAGCTTTGAGCAGTTGGCGAACGCGCTGGATAAGCCCGAGTGGCTCCACAACGAACGCTACAAGGACGGCTCCAGCCGCTATCGACACATGGCAGAGCTGGTCGATGCTATCGATGACGTACTGATGGAAAAAACCCGGGACGAATGGGGAGAAATTTTCGATGTGGCAGGAATTATCTGGGGTCCGGTCCTGTCACTCGACGAGGTAGCGGTCGATCCGCAGGCGGCGGCCATCGACATGTTTCCGGAAATAGAACACAGCTCCCTTGGTCGTTATGCGAGCGTGCGGATACCGATGCGTTTTCGCGCCGCTGATGTCGCGCCGCGCGGTCCCGCACCGGAGCTTGGTGAGCACACCAGCGCGATCCTGCGCGATTGCGGGATGAATGATGAGGAAATTCAAAAGCTGCTGGACCAGGATGCGATCCGGTAGACAACTTGCCTTAGAAGAGAGAAATGAAATGAGTCTGGAAATAACCAAATCAGCTATCGACCTCGGCATCGTCACCCGCGACCCTGAGCCGATGGTGGCGTTTTACCGCGACGTGCTTGGCCTTGATTATACGGAAGAGACGCCGATGCCCGGCGGAGGCTCGATGCATCGGTTGATGTGCGGTGAGACGATGGTGAAGATCGTAACACCCGGTAATCTCACTGACACCGAAGCACCTCCGGGCGGGTTGGCGGGCGCAAGTGGCTATCGTTATTGGACGATCACGATTTCGAATCTCGATGAGGCATGTGCGGCCTGCACAGAGGCGGGTTTCGCGCTGCCGATCAAACCGCTGGAGATCCGGCCGGGCATACGCATCGCGATGGTCGAAGATCCGGACGGCAACTGGGTTGAGTTACTCGAAACCAGCTGAGGTCAGCTGGTTGTTTTGCAGGTCTCGCAGCAGCAGGAGGCAAGATGGATCTCAATGACAGAGTCGCAATCATCACGGGCGCCGCGAGCGGTATTGGTGCCGCTTGTGCCCGGGGCTTTGCGCGTCAGGGCGCGAAAGTCGTCGTGGCAGATACCAATGAAGCGGGTGCGGCAGCCGTCGCAGACGAAGTACAGGGACTCGCAATCGCCTGTGACGTATCGGATGAGGCGGCGGTCAACGACCTCGTGGCGCAAACGCAGCGCGAGCTTGGACCGGTTGACGTTTTCTTCAGCAATGCAGCCGTAGCCAGCGGCGGTGATCCACTGAATACTCCTGTCGATGTCTGGCACAGCCAGTGGCAGATAAACGTGATGGCACACGTCTATGCCACCCGCGCCGTGCTGCCTGCCATGCTCGAACGCGGTGAAGGCTATCTGCTACACACGGCGTCGATGGCCGGGATACTGACTTCCCACGGCAACGCCACTTACGCCACCACGAAACATGCGGTGGT
>CBDUDJ010000135.1:0-6252 GCA_965365885.1 uncultured Gammaproteobacteria bacterium | reverse complement strand
TTTCGGCTACGCTCGCCGCGGCGCCATCGACGCCATCCGCAGGCCGGATGCAGGCGTCGCAGTCCCATTGCTTCAGGATCCGCTCCTGGTGCTCGTCGAGACGCACGGCCACGTTGTGGATTACGCTGCGGAGAATCTTGAATGCAGGCACACTGATTTGATCCAGCGCCGCGTGAAAGAAATCGCGCAGCACCGTCAGCACGACAGTCTGTGTTATGGCCCGCACGGTCGCCGTTCGAGTGCCATCCGCCACCAGCGCCATTTCGCCGACCATGCTCCCCGGCTTGATTACGGCTATCTGTGCCTCACCCCCGCCGGGGAGCGCCTTGAGCACCTCGAGCTCGCCGCTGATCAGGAAACACGCGCTGGTTGCCCGATCACCTTCCACGTAGAGCGTTTCCCCGGCGGCGATGGATTCCTCCGTAAAGCAACTCGAAATCCCTGCGAGCTCCGCATCCTGGAGACCGCTGAGCATCGGGATCTCCTTCAAAAGATCAAGTGCGACCATCATTGCGACCCGAAAACTGCATACGCTTCGCCTTTACGCGATATGTGTCCGCGGCGTCAGGGTTGAAGTCGTATGATCATGTCATGCGCTCTCGCGCGCTTCACCCTCTTCGGCTCCCAGCTGAGCCAGAATCTTCGGCAGGTGCTCGAACAGATAATCGATGTCTTCCTTTGTCGTATCGTGGCAGAAACTGAACCGCAGCGTGCCGTAATAATCGTTATCCACACCGATGGCTTCGAGAACGTGCGACACCTCGTCGTCTCCGGCACTGCAGGCCGATCCGGCTGAGACATACACGCCGATCTGATCGAGACTGAGCAACATCGAGCCGCTGTCGACGCCCGGGAATCCCACGCTCAAGTTATTGGGCAGCCGTGACTCCAGGGTGCCGTTGATGATGGCATCCGGTTCCATGTCATTCAGCTTATTGAGAAAGCGTTGACGCAGATACTCATAGCGGGTGTTGCGCTCATCCATTTCCGTGCGCAGACACTTCGCTGCCACGCCCATCGCGAGTATACCTGCCACGTTTTCCGTGCCCGAGCGCAAACCGTTCTCCTGTCCGCCACCGTGAATCAGCGGATCGAGCGCCATTTCCGGGTTCAGATACAGGGCCCCCACGCCTTTAGGGGCGTATATCTTGTGGCCCGACATGGTAAGGATGTCGATGCCCATCTCCTTGGGAAAGATACGAACCTTACCGAATGCCTGTATGGCGTCCACATGAAACGGCACCTTGTGCGCCTTGCAGATTGCACCGATTTCCGCAATCGGATAGATGGTGCCGATCTCGTTGTTGGCGGCCATTATGGAGACCAGGATGGTATCCGGGCGAATCGCCTGCGCGACCGCATCGGCAGACAGGGTACCGTCTGACGCCACCGGCAGGTACGTCACGTCGTACCCTTCGGACTCGAGCAGCCGCAGGGTGTTCAATACGGATGGATGCTCGACGTTGGTGCTGATGATGTGTCCCGATTCGTGTTGACCGGTGATCCCCTTGATGGCCAGGTTGTTGGCTTCAGTGCCGGAACCCGTGAAAAAGATCTCCGCGGGCTCGGCCCGCAGGCACTTGGCAATGCGCCTGCGGGCCCTGTCGATGACGTCGTATGCCAAGCCCCCGAGACCGTATGAGCTGCTGGGGTTGCCGAACGATCGGGAATCGCGAAAGAAGTCAGTCAGTGCATTGACGACCTCGGATCGCACTGGAGTCGTAGCGTTGCTGTCAAAATATACTTCACGCGGGTTCTCGATCTCGATCAACGCCATGGGTTTGCAACCCTTCTTGGTTGTCTGAATCGGGATCCCCACCCAGGTATAGACCGAGGTCAGGCCGTTCGGAAAGATGTCCTCTATTGTGTCTCGGTCGACCCCGGTGTTTCGGTGCATGTTGGTATAAAGTGGTCCAACACGGCGATCACGATAGTAATTCCACGCATAATCCAGAACCTTCAGATGTTCCGGCGTGAGTTGTGTGCCGGTCGCTTTCGCCATCTTGTGGCAACGCATCTTGGCTAACGCATGCATCGCTTTCTCCTATCCGGCAACGGCCGACTTCGCACCCGGGTAGAGTTGGAAGGGGAAGCCGCCCGTAGAGTCTTCCATACCCTGCACGACTTCGTTGTAGATACTGAACGGCATACCGATGCCCATGCGGTCCGCCTCGAACTCCGCGATCAACCGTGCGCCAAGACAGTACGTCGAGACGTTGATATCTTGGCTCAGATACGGCCGAACGATGAGGTCGGAGTTGACCACCCGAAGCCCGCCCATGCTCGAGTTGACGCGTTTACCCGTGTGGAACTGATAACCTTGAATGATTCGTGTCAGCTCGACCGGACGCACCGAAAGGACAACTACGTCCGGCTCGATGTCTTCATCATCGAAATCGAGGGCGTAAAGAAAGACGGCCTGGGTCGTGGCGGGCTGTATGGCTATCATGTCGCCCATCGCCCGTTGGGCTGTTTCCGTGCTGTCGTAACGCCCGGTGTCGCCCTCGCCGAAGAGGGCGAAGTCGGACCGGCCGGCAGCGGTGCACGCATAGACGGTGCCGTCGGAAAAGTCTTTGGGCGTAGGCGGCGTGAAGTGCTCCTTGTCGCTTGCCTGCGCCTTCATGATATCGGTGTAAACCAGCGACTCTCCCATCGGCTCGTCCTGGTTCCTGTCGACCAGACCGAATGTGATCGCCGCCGCCACACACCCGATCGACTGTTTCGTCAGGAGCACGGAATCGCCGAACGATGCCTGGCGAGTGCTTTGGCAACTGGTGAGAGTCAGACCCGATGGTTCGTACTCGCGTACCCCAGCCGGGATCTCGTCGTCCTTCGAATAGAACTTGACGCATGCGGTGGGAACTGAAAGATCTTCCACGCCCATCGCCGTTATCATTCGATCGTGCAAATTTCTGATTTGAGTCATTATATTTCTCCTCGTCGCGTAGGCCTAAGGTGGCAAACCGACATCCATCGATGGAGACGTCGGGCGAGTGGCTGTGGGGGTCCTGATCCTACGCTTACACAGTGACCAATTGCCAACTCTATTCTCTTCATGAATCCTGACTGCACGTTGTTGTTGGTCAATTTGTGGACGTCCTCTGAAGCGATGGTTCCAATGAGGCTGGTGCGTTGATTGTGGTGCTACTCCCCCGATGTCACGCTGCGTGTTCTGGTGCTCGTCGGGGTTAGATTAGGAGGGGGCGTCTGGACGGAATATGGCCAACACGCCATAATGGCTGTCGGATCGTCCAGAAAGTGCCAGGGTCGGCAAATTCGAGGGATTTTTGTCGGGTATGGATATCTTGAGTGACGCCGTACGTCTGCTGAGGCTCCACGCGAGCGTTTTTCTGCACTCCACCTTCTGCGAACACTGGGCCGTGGACATTTCCGCGTTCAAGACGGCGACGTTCCATGTCATCGCCGGGGGGGAATGCTGGTTGCACCTGCCGGACCGGGCAGATCCGGCGCCGTTGAAGGCGGGCGACCTGGTCATCTGCCCGCGAAACGCCCCGCATGTGGTCTCGAACGATGTGACGTTTCCGGATGACGGCGTGCCGCGCAATCAACCCACGAGCGACCGCATTGACGCCAGGGACCGCATTGAGGGCCCCTCGACGGCATTGATCTGTGGTTATTTCGAATTCTCCCAACAGCGCTGGAATCCGCTGCTGGACGCATTACCCGACTACGTCATCATACCGACAGAGCACGAATCGGGTTCCGGACTGGACTCGTTGATCACCTATATGGTGCACGAGACAGCGCTGGGAAACCCCGGCTCGGATGCCGTGATCGATCGTCTCTCGGATGTGCTGTTCATCCAGGCGGTACGCGCGTTTCTCAAGCAGCAGCACCAGCAAAGCGGCTATCTTGCCGCACTGGTAGACCCGAGGCTCGGCAAGGCGCTGTCCGTTTTCCACAACGCCATAGGGGATGACTGGTCGGTACAGAAGCTGGCCGACGCTGCGGGCATGTCACGTTCGGCATTCGCCGATGCCTTCACCGAGTTGGTGAGGATGACACCCATGCAGTACGTTACCGGTTGGCGTATGCAGTACGCCTACGACCAACTGCTCACCACGCCCCAGTCGGTCGCGCAGATCGCCGAGACCTGCGGCTATATGAGCGAGTCCTCGTTCAGTAAGACGTTCAAGAAGCAGTTCGATGTGGGACCCGGTGCGGCGCGGCACGGGACCAGTCAGATCCACTGACAAATTTTTGCCTTCAGGAAAGGCCACAGTCGAAAAACCGGGTCCGAAAAACCGGGTCAGAGACCCAATTCTCCCCGCGATGAAGGCCTGCCGAATGAATTCGTCTCTGACCCGGGTTTCCGGCTGCGGGTGTGGCTGAGTTGTCAGTATAATTACCTGTACTTTGTCAGGTGGCGAGCAGTTCCCTACAGCATCCATGAGCGACCAGAACGGCACACCGTCCAACTACGCGCCCAAGGTGCGGGCTCAATATGAGAAGTACCCGTTTCCTTTGCGCGACCCGCGCGACGAAGCCAATCGTCTGGTAATCGCCGAGCAGGACTCGTTGGGAAAACTGAATCACTTCTGTTTCGGCGGACGACAAAGTTTCGGAGATGGTTTTCGCGTTCTCGTCGCGGGCGGCGGTACCGGTGATCACACGATCTTTCTGGCCGAACAACTGCGCGACTACGATGCGAGCGTCACCTACGTGGACATCAGTCGCGCCAGCTTGGAGATTGCAAGGGATCGGGCCCGGATCCGGAACCTGAACAATATCGAGTGGCATCACCGCTCGATACTGGATGTTTCGTCAATAGATGTCGCCCCATTCGACTTGATCAGTTGCACGGGTGTGCTGCATCACCTTCCCGAACCTGAACGCGGCCTGGAGGCACTGCGCGAGGTTCTTGCGCCTGAAGGCGCCATGAGCCTCATGCTATATGGCCGGACCGGCAGATTGGCCACCTACGCTGCCCAGGAACTGATGCGGCTGGTCAACGACGGCGTGGAGGATCCGCGGCTCAGAACGCAGCATGCTCGTGGCATCGTCGAAGGCCTGCCGGAGTCGAACTGGCTGCTTCGGGGCACCGGCCCGGATAGGGGGCTGAATGCATTTCTCGACGACGAGAGCAATCTAAACGACGTTCTTCTTCACGAGCAAGACCGTGCATACAGCGTGCTGGAAATGTATGAGTTCCTGGCGGATGCGCAACTGGAGCTGATCGAGTTCACATCCTTTCACAACGACCCTCCTACCTTCCGCTGCATGTACGATCCGATGGTCTGGATCACCGACCCGGTCCTGCAATCTCACGTCTCGAAGCTTCCCCGACCACAGCAACAGGCCATCGCCGAGGCAATGAGTTGCGTAATTACCTGCCACGGCTTCTATGCGGCGCCGAAGGCTGCCGACCGAATTGCGTCACCGAATGATTTGGACATGATTCCTTTCTTTGTCTACTTTTATCCCGGCAATCTCGCCGAGCATTTTCGCGGCGCAGCCGGCCGCAAGTGTGGGATCAACTACCGGGGCAGCACCGTTCAATTCGAAGTTGGAAAATACAGTGCCGATCTTGTTGCCGCGATAGATGGATCACGCACCATCGGCGAGCTATTCGACATCGTACATCGGACTTCCGGTGACGGCGTAACCTGGACTGAGCTCCGACGAGACTTCATGGCCTTCTATGAACCACTGAACAGCTTTGACATTCTTCTTTTACGTCATCGCTCCATATCTCCGTTTCCGGAATTCGAACTCAAAGTCGCCACGTGATCCGAAGAGGATGAGGTCGTCTCCCACACGGAGTCGGTTCGCAGTCGTGCCGACAGTGAGGTTGTTAAGCGGCTTCTTCGGCGATCGGCATGAGTCTACCAAGAAAAACCGGGGCACAGACCCAATGCTCCGCGCGATGAAGGCCTGCCGAATGAATCCGTCTCTGACCCGGGTTTCCCTAGGTTATTAATGATCTCTGATATCGGATATGTTGCCCTCCAGTCGCGGGGATATCAGAAACATAATGCGCTTTCCTTCGGTCTATTAGGGATAAACACTATAGAAGCGTAAACTCGTTCACTTGCTATGGTGCTCCAGTTCTGAAACCAGGGTAGACAACTCAGTCGTCACGAGGATAAACCGGCATGTCCAACTCCGCGCACTACCAGTTAAGCGGTAACGCCGCCAGCTACTACGATCAGATCCCTGCCAAGTACATATTGGGGCCCTGGGCGCCGCGCTTGGTCGAAGCTGCAGATATCAAACCCGATGAGCGAGTGC